>NZ_MU078701.1 GCF_014078525.1 Nitrosopumilus sp. b3 | reverse complement strand
CAGCGTTAACTGTAGAAAGACAAGTTCCAACAATCACAACTAATGTAGTAGATTTGGGATAGGTAATTTATCAAGTACTACATATCCATTCTTTTTCATTTTATCAACTATTCACAATAGAATTTACTACGTCACAAATGGTAAACTACCACTATTGCAGGATTGGAAAAATCTAGTACTATGAAAGTATCAAAGACAAGTAATGTGGTTGAACATATGGATTCAAATTCAGCATTATCAAGTATCAATTATCAAACAATGAGTTTAGAAAATTTATTATTTCGTTGTAGTTAAGATCAGAGCATGTTTGATCATGGCAAACACACGCCATGATATACTCCCATACCACTAAATCCTATCAATGAAATTACAGCTAAAGGGAACGCGACATTCTCATCGTGGAGTCATCGGTGTAGAGTCTGCAATAGTCATGATTGCATTTGTAATCGTAGCAGCAGCCTTAGCATTTGTTGTACTTAACATGGGATTTACTACATCACAGAAAGCAAAGACTACAATCATTGCAGGATTAGAAGAATCAAGTAGCAGCATGCAAGTTGCAGGTAAAGTCATAGGAGTTGGATGTACTACCGCTGCAGGAGGCTGTGCCAGTTCACCAGTTCTAAATGCAACTGCATTTCCAATTAAGATCACCTCAGGAGGAGACGAAGTTGATTTAGGGGCTTCCACTACTGCTGTAAAATACATTTCTAATAGTATTCAGTATGACGATATTTATTCAGGTCCAATTACTGGAGGAGAATATAGATCATTGTCACTTGCACTCACAGAGGCAATTAATTCCGGATACATTGCTAGTCATCCAACAACTGGAAACTCTCCAAATGCAACTTCAGCATTCATCTATTGGTCAGTACAGCAATCAGCAAATCAGGTTTTGGATCAAGGAGAACACGCAGTATTGACAATAGCATACAAAGCTGCTGACAGACCTGCATCTCTAGATGCAATTAGAGCTGAAATCATTCCAGCAACTGGAGCTTCACTATCTGTAGAAAGACAAGTTCCAACAATTACCACATCAGTAGTAGACTTGGGTTAATACATCAAGTGAATTCATTATTTTTTTATTTTTATGAATTGTATTGTCTGTTTACATAATACAGACTTTAGGATATACTCTTTTGGGCAATATTTTATACATTGAAATTACAACGAAAGGGAACGCGACATTCTCATCGTGGAGTCATCGGTGTAGAGTCTGCAATAGTCATGATTGCATTTGTAATCGTAGCAGCAGCCTTAGCATTTGTTGTACTTAACATGGGATTTACTACATCACAGAAAGCAAAGACTACAATCATTGCAGGATTAGAAGAATCAAGTAGTTCTATGAAAGTATCAGGTTCAATCACTGCAGTAGGATGTATAGATTCAGATTCAGGATGTGATAATATTAAAAAAATTAATGCAACAAACATTCCTCTTAAAATATCAGAGTCAGGCAATTCTGTAAATTTTGCACAAGATGTTGTATCTATCAGATATATTGGGCCATCCGTTCAATATGACAATATCTATTTAGGTCCAATCACTGCAGATACATTTAGGCAATCAGTTTTAGCATTCAGGCAGGCAGATCTAGAAACGGATTCTATATTTGATGCATTTAATGATGCAAATCCGGTAAATGGAACTCTTCCTAGTGAAACTAGTGCATTCATCTATTGGGTCAAAAGATTAAATGCAAATCAAGTTTTAGATGTTGGAGAGCATGCAGTATTATCTATAGGGTTTGCATCAGATGATAGACCACAAGCACGAGAAAATATTAATTTTGAAATTATAGTTTCAAGCGGCGCCATCCTCACTCTAGAAATAGATGTCCCTAACATTAATCATGAAATATTAGATATAGGATAATTTCATCATACTCGATATAAAGAAGTTTGAGAAGGGATTTGCATGTTTGATCATGGCAAACACACGCCATGATATACTCCCATACCACTAAATCCTATCAATG
>NZ_MU078700.1:675-5394 GCF_014078525.1 Nitrosopumilus sp. b3 | reverse complement strand
ACCCCATCTGATACACTATCAACTACTGCAGCAGCATCAGTAACCTTAGATGAAACACTCACACCATCTGATGTGATCACCACAGCTGCAGCAGCATCAGTAACCTTAGATGAAACACTCACACCATCTGATGCCATTGCAACATCTCAGAGTATCACCTTAACAGAGACACTCACACCATCTGATGTGATCACCACAGCTGCAGCAGCATCAGTAACCTTAGATGAAACACTCACCATTTCTGATGTAATTGATATTGTGAATCAGTTCACCACAACACTAGATGAGACACTCACTCTTTCTGATGTAATTGATGCCAATAGATCCATAACTAACATTATCTTAACTGAGACACTCACACCATCTGATAACTTTACATTTGCAGGTACTATCAAGATAAGAGCAATTGATGGTACTACGTTGATACCAGGAGCATCGTATACTATCTCACCAAATCCATCAACAGGAACAGGTAGCTTAGTTGTAACTGATAACAATTCATTGCCTGATGCAAATGGTACAAGTGGAGAAGTAAGAATACTAAATGTTCCATCTGGTGATTATGAAATTGTCATGACTGGAATCCCTACTGGATATGTAGTTAAGATTAATGAAACCACAGCTACTTTATGCTGTGATGAATATAACCCATTGAAAATATTCTCATTGAGAAGTGAGACTGTAGATTTATCACAAGATGATGCAAGATTTGGAGTATCTCCACCATCCCTAAATCAAACTTCACTAAACAAGATGACCGGATTCTCAGCAATTGTCGTCAAAGGTACTACTGAAACCTCTATCACCAAATCCAATGATCTTCCACCACAAATTACTGCTGGTGTTAATAATTCTACAGCAAAAACTAGTGCAGTAAGTCTACAAAAGAATATCAAATATGTCAAAGATTGGCCAGTAGGTACTAAAGGTTCAATCGTTCAAGAAGGATTAAAACTTCCAAAATACTATCTGCCTACCAATAAATCACTAACTACAGTCATTCCTGCAGTAGTATCTCAAGAATCAACAACGCACCAAATGATATCTACTCCAGGATTCAATAAGGTTACCCCAGGACAGCAAATGATACTTCCAGTTGAATCTAAATTAATACCAAGCTTTGGCGGTGTATCAAAACTTGACATTACATCAAAGGATACATCTTCAACAACTGGTGATTATGATTGGATTGTACTTGAAGTTGATAATGATCATATCAGCTCCACGACTTTATCTGATAGTAGTATTGATAGAGATCTAGAATTAGAAATTGCGGTGAACTACAGATATGAGGAAGATACTGTTGGATTCAACTGGGGTACTTCGTCAAACTTTGCATCTGAACCTATCATGACAGTACTTGTTCCAAAACCAACATCTGATGATATTATTACACTTGCTAACGGATGTAGAGATCTTCAAGTTCACACCCTAGTTGGAGGTGTATGGACTTCTGGAATAGATACAATAATTTCAAACATTCCATCAACAACAAAGACTGATTTCTGTGAAGTTGAGATAGAATCTGATCACTATTCCAACAAGGCAATATCCTCCAAGAGATCATCCAGTCCAGGGACTGGAACGGGAGGACTTGGTAGCAGTAGTACTGGTGGCGGTGGCGGTAATACCGGTGTTGGCGCTTCAGCATCTGGCGCATCAGTAGGATTTGGAGGAATTCTATCAACTCCTCTAGCAATCAATGAGGTCTCATATGACAAATGTAATGAGAATATGGCAAGAATTCTAGTCTCAAGTGATGCAGATGTTCCACCATCAGTCAAATTGGCAACCTCCAAATCTGGAGTTGTATATGCATCATTGGCAGAAGTTCAACCATATGAGGACTTGAACAAACTAACTAGCATTGATAGATATCTCTATGAAGTTCCAATTTCATCTGATGAATCATTCCTGATGATTGTAGTTACAGAAGAAAAGGGTACATCAAAGAATGTTGTACAGGCATCAGTAAGACTGCTCTCTTGTGAGGGAACAACAGTGATTGTTGAACTACCAGAAGATACAGTACCTGAAATTACTGGACAAACTCGAATATTTGATACCAAAATCCAAATTGCAAACGGTACCAAATATGATGCAAAGTCTGAATCTGAATTCCTTTACATTGATAATCAGGAATTAAAGATATCTTCAATCATTGAAAGCATTATTCCACTAGAACGTGTCGAACTTAGATCTTTAGTTATGGGGCTACCAGACAATCAATACATTGCAATTAACATGAATGTTGAAAAATTACAAATGCTAAATTCAACATATCTTGTTAGCGGCACCATCCCATCATTTGTTATGGCAAAACCTGGTATGACATACTGGTTACACATTACTGACGAAAATGATAACATTTCAGAATCTGCTCATTACAGTATTGGTGTAAAACCAACTACAGTGGGTGATATTTCAATTGAAATGGATATTCCAAACATAATTCCATCAGGTTCACTTGTTAAACCAGAGTTATACATCTTCAACGATGATACACCATCATATGGCATAGCATCTTTAGTAGTTGATGGTAAAGTAGTTGCAAAGAAATCACAACTATTTGGAATTGGACAAACCCAAGTAATCTTTAACTGGAAAGCTCCAACTTCTGATTCAAATTCAATTATAGATTTGCAAGGAAGAGTTGACTTGTATGATCGCTCTACTATTACAGAATCTGCACAAGTTTCTAGCCATCCAAAAACTATAACAATCTCGGCATATGATACGGTATCATTAGATGTAATTGAAAAAGACGGTCAAGTATTAGCTGATCCTGCATTAATTTATGCATCCAATGCTGATACAGATTTAAGATTCAGAGTAACTGATCCTCTGGGACAATGTATCATTGGTGGAACCGAAGAATGTCTAATCAATGAGAGTACCAAAGGAAAACGTGGTGGACTTGAAAGCATTCCATATGGAGATCAAATACTCAGAGTCAGATACAGTGGAGCAGATAACGCACTTGAGAGATTCTCAATTACCTCAATTGATCCAATTACTGGTAAATGGACAGTATCAGTTGAGACTGAGGATGGATTACTGCAACAAGCACATGCAACAGATGATACTTTTGTGAAGATAAAATACAGATATCATTCTGAAACGATTACTGTAAAATCAGAATAATTTCTGATTAAATTCTCAAAAAAAACCGTTTTTGTAGAATTCCATACGGGAATCTGATATCTGAAATTGATCCATATTGGTAATACCCAGAATTGGGATTTTTCGACAACTCTTTTATTACAAAATTTATCCTATCTTTCAATGATAAAATCAATATTTTCGTTATTATTGATTACTGTGCTTGGTTTTAGCCTAATAGGCGTTCAAAACTCATTTGCTATTGATTATACGATCAGTGATGATCCTGTTGGAGGAAGTTGTGCCATTTTTGGAACATGGGATGATATTAATAATATCTGTACATTATCTGGGGATTTTACTATTGATGAGATTGCTCCTGATACGTTAACTATTGAAGCAGGTACTACCCTTGTCAACGATTTTACTTTGTCAAACTTGGGAACTTTTACTATTGATGAATCAGGCACTTTTGTAAATAATCTGTCTTTTGAAAATATCGATTTTTTGTCAGTTAATGGTGATCTTGAAAATAATGGTGATGATTTTTACAATGAAGGAGATCTTGAGGTTAATGATCCTGGTACCTTTGTAAATAATAATTATGTTGAAAATGAAGGCTCAATTGATGGTGATGGAAGTTTTGAGAATAACGGCGAATTTGTAAATGTCAGTGGTTCAGTTACCATTGATAATTTATTTCATAATACTGCATTAGGTGTTGTAACTAATGAAAATGGCGGTTCATTTTTTATAACAGGCCCATCGGGACCTTCTGGAAGTATTGAATTTATCAATGATGGTGAATTTTACAACAATTTTGTTTTGAACATAGAAGGAAATTTTACAAATAACAATCTTTTAGAGAATGCTTTTTTCATATCACTTGATCCTGCTGGTACAATTATGACTTATGATACGTTCAATCTACTTCCAGCCACCAGTTTCAATCTTGATGGTATTGTTGCAGTAAAGGATTCAAGTGTCTTATCTAATAATGGACAAGCTAAAATTGCCTTAACTGGGCATCTAATAATAGAATCAGGATCTAGTTTTGAAAATGATTTATTTTCAGATCCTGATAGTTTTCTAGAAAATTACTGTGGCTTGATTTCAGGTTCTTTTGCTATTGGTTCTGAAGAACCAATTGATAAATGTGCACCAACAATAACAATTAATTCACCATCAAGTGGAAATGTACCAAATGCATTTCCAGTAACCTTTGATGCTACTGCTGAAGATATTGATGGCTATGGAACATTAAATGATATTAGTACAAATATTGATTGGGAAGATAACACTGTATTCTTTGATACTGGAGCTACAGTACAACGTATATTTGGTATTACCCCACCAACTGTTCATACTATTAAGGCGATAATCTCGGATGATGCATTACCTACATCTAACGAAGCTTTTGCGTCAGTTACAGTAACTGTAGTTCATGATTTAGATGGTGATGGTATATTCAATGAAGATGAAGACCTAAACAATAACGGTAATCCTAATGATGATGATACAGACGGAGATGGAACACCAAACTACTTGGATGCAGATGATGACGGTGACTCTGTACTCACAATAACTGAAGTTCCAGAGGGTGATACCGACAGTGAT
>NZ_MU078700.1:0-448 GCF_014078525.1 Nitrosopumilus sp. b3 | reverse complement strand
CGACAGTGATTCTATTCTTAACTATCTAGACAATGATGATGACGGTGACTCTGTACTCACAATTAACGAGGATGTTAACCTTAATGGTGATCCAACAGACGATGACACTGACACTGATACCATTGCAAACTTTTTAGACAATGATGATGACGGTGACGGAATTCCCACAATAGATGAGGATGCTAATAATAACGGTGATCTGACAGACGATGATTCTGACGGTGACGGTATTCCAGACTACTTGGATGCAACATCTGATGATGATTCTGACGGTGACGGTGTACCAAACTCACTTGAAGACCTAAACAATAACGGTAATCCTAATGATGATGATACAGACGGAGATGGAACACCAAATTACTTAGATACAGATGATGATGGAGATAGTATACCAACATTTAACGAAGACCTAAACAGTAATGGTGATTGGTTTGATGATGACACTGAC
>NZ_MU078699.1 GCF_014078525.1 Nitrosopumilus sp. b3 | reverse complement strand
TGGAATTATTGACAACTTAGATTCTTGTCCTAACCAACCTGAAACTTACAATGGATTCCAAGACAAAGACGGATGTCCTGACAGTCTTAATTCTTCATTAGATTCTGACATGGATGGAATTCCAGATGTCTATGACGATTGTCCATTACAACCTGAAACTTATAATAAATTCCAAGATCTAGACGGATGCCCAGATACTGCTGATTCAACTACATTCCAATATCAATTCCCAGATTCTGATGGTGATGGAATTGAAGATAGATGGGATTCATGTATTGATGAGCCTGAAAATTATAATGATTATTTAGACAAAGACGGTTGCCCAGATGTTCCTGGCGCTGAATCAACAACACCTGTTTATGCTGATTCTGACGGTGATGGATACCCAGATGTAATTGATTCTTGTCCAACTGAGCCTGAAACATGGAACAAGTATCTAGACTGGGATGGTTGCCCTGATATTGTTCCTGAACAACAGAGATTTGTTCATGATGACGATCTTGATGATATAATCAACGACGAAGATCTCTGCCCTAAAGATCCAGAGGATTATGATGGTGACAGAGATGAAGACGGTTGCCCAGATCCATAGAATCTTTTCTTCAATTTTTAATTTCTAAAAAGAATCTATTTAACGCGAGACTTAATAAATACTTGATAATAGCGGAGTCATAGAATGAAAAAACAGTATATTTTAGGATTTTTACTTTTACTAACTTCTACGATTGGGATGTTACCTGGTGGTGTTTATGCAAATGAACAAATTGATACTGATGGTGATGGAGTTCCAAACTCTGTTGATTTTTGTCCTCATCTTTTAGAAGATTATGATCCACAGTATGGAAACAATATTGACGGTTGCCCTGCTGATTTTGTTCCATGGTATGATGTTGATTATGATGGCATTCAAGATCATATAGATAGCTGCCCAACAGTAAAAGAAACTTACAACAAATTCCAAGATGAAGATGGCTGTCCTGATTTATCTCCTGATTTTGGAAAAGTGATAGCTGATTCTGATAATGATGGTTATCCAGATTATATGGATTCTTGTCCAAACCAACCTGAAACTTTTAATGGAATTGATGATAAAGACGGTTGCCCAGATGATGCTTCTAGTTTGAGAGATACTGATAGAGATGGTATTTCTGATTCATTAGATGAGTGTCCAATGAAATCTGAAACTTACAATTTTTACTTAGATCAAGACGGTTGCCCAGATGTTGTAGATGATGAGTTTTCAGTATATAATTTTCCAGATACTGACGGTGATGGAATAGATGATAGATGGGATCAATGCCTAAACCAACCAGAAAACTATAATGGTTATCTAGACTGGGATGGCTGCTCCGATGTACTTGGTGCATCATCTAATGGATTAATTGATTCTGATTATGATAGTATTCTTGACTCTGTAGATGCATGTCCGTTAGATCGTGAAAATTTCAATAACTTTCAAGATGAAGACGGATGTCCTGACGAAGTTGAATATTCCATTTCTGGTGATACAGATGGGGATGGAATTTTAAATCAATTTGATGTTTGTCCATATAACAAAGAAACTTACAATAAATTCCAAGACTCTGATGGTTGTCCTGACTTTGTTGGAGATAGTGCTTCTACCTATGATTCAGACGGTGATGGAATTGTTGACAATTTAGATCATTGTCCTAACCAACCTGAAACTTACAATGGAGTTCTGGATTCAGACGGTTGCCCAGATAACCTAAACTCTACTCTTGATTCTGATATGGATGGTATTCCAAATACTTTAGATGCTTGTCCACTAGAACCTGAAACGTACAATTTCTTCAAAGATGGTGATGGCTGCCCTGACACAACTACGTCTATTGTTTCATCCTATATTTTCCCAGATACTGATGGTGATGGAATTGAAGATAGATGGGATTCGTGTATTGATGAGCCTGAAAACTTTAATGATTATCTAGACAAAGACGGCTGCCCCGATATCCCAGGATTTTCAAAATCTGCATTATCTGATCTTGATTACGATGGAATACCTGACATATTTGATCAATGCCCAACAATTGGAGAAAGATATAATCAATTTCAAGATGAGGACGGTTGCCCTGATACTTTAGCTTATGATTCCTTTGGAGATTCTGATAGAGATGGAATACCTGATAACATTGATCAATGTCCTCAATCTAGAGAAACTTACAATCATTTCCAAGACTCAGACGGTTGCCCTGATTTAATTTCTGATAATAAACCAACAGCTGATTCAGATGGTGATGGAATTGTTGACAACATAGATTCTTGTCCTAACCAACCAGAAACCTTCAATGGATTCCAAGACAAAGACGGTTGCCCTGATAACCATCATTCCACTCTTGATTCTGATAGAGATGGAATTATTGATTTATCTGATGCATGTCCCCTAGAACCTGAAACATACAACCATTATCAAGATGAGGACGGTTGCCCTGATGCTACTGGTTCAAGTGTTTCATCGTTTGCCTTCCCAGATACTGATGGTGATGGAATAGATGATAGAAAAGACGCATGTATTGATGAGCAGGAGAACTTTAATGGATACTTGGACTGGGATGGATGTCCTGATGTTTTGGCTGCCCAATCAACAACTCCAACAAGAGTAGATTCAGACGGTGATGGATATCATGATGGAATTGATTCATGCCCAACTGACCCTGAAACATGGAACAAATACAATGATCATGATGGCTGTCCAGATATTGCTCCTGAACAACAGAGATTTGTCCATGATGATGATCTTGATGATATAATCAATGATGAAGACCTTTGTCCTCTAGATCCTGAGGATTATGATGGTGACAGAGATACAGATGGCTGCCCTGATTACTAAAATCAATACAAATATCTTAAAATGGTAAATATATTCATCAAATAAAGTAATTTCATGCTTCCTGAATTCTCCACTAAAGCATTTCTAGCTCCTATGGCGGGAGTCAGTGATCCCGCATTAAGATTACAATGCAAGCAAATGGGAGCTGGACTTGTTGTAACTGAATTTACTAACATTCATAGCATAATAGCAAAAGAAAAACAACTCAAAGAAAATATGCAAACAATTCAAAAGTTCATTGAATTTTCTGAAGAAGAACGTCCTCTATCTGTTCAACTATTTGGTTCTGATCTTGTAGCATTAGAAAAAGCTGCAAAGATTGTAGAACCATATTTTGATATTATTGATTACAATATGGGGTGTCCTGCACCACATATTACTCAACAAATGGCAGGAGGTGCCCTTTTGCAAGAAGTTAATCTAACTCAACAAATTTTTAGTACTCTTGTTAATGCTGTAAAAAAACCTGTAACTCTTAAGATTCGTTCTGGAGTTACTAGTGCAAGTCAATTTCTTTTTCGAGATATTGCTGAAATCGCCGAAGATGAAGGAATTCAAATGATTACTCTTCATCCTAGAACTGTTAGTCAGGGGTATTCTGGAAATGCAGATTGGAAAATGATCAAAGAACTTAAAGAAATTTCTGGAATTCCAATTGTTGGAAATGGGGATATCACTACTCCTGAAGATGCAAAGGAAATGTTAGATTACACTGGATGTGATTATGTGATGATTGGGCGAGGAGCCATGGGAAATCCATTTTTATTTGAACAAATTAATGACTATCTTAAAACAAACTCTTATCATGAATATTCTTTCAAAGATAGGTTGGATTCTTTTTTTGACTATCTACATCTAACTGCAAAATATAAAATCAAATTTGCAAATATTAAGAGTCAGGCAATGAGGTTTACTAAAGGCATGAAAAGAGGTTCTAAACTTCGCTCCAAAATTACCATTTCAAAAAATATTACTGAATTGGAAAAAATAATGATTGATGCATATTCTGTATCTTAGAAATTTATAAAATCATTCTATTTTACTTTACATTTGTTAATGTAATGATGAGAAATAATATGAATTTTTAAACAATTTGGACTAATCTTATATATTTCATAATGGCATTTTATGTATGAAAATTGGAGCTGAATCGTAATGGCAACAGCATATGTTCTCATAAACTGTGAGCTTGGTTCTGAAGAAGCAGTAATCTCAGAATTAAAATCCATTGAAGGAGTAGTTGAAGTACATGGTACATTTGGTGCATATGATATACTTGCCAAAGTTGAATCAGGTCAAGTTGAAGCATTGCGTGAAACCATAACTTGGAAAATTAGAAAAATTCCAAAAATACGTTCTACTCTGACCTTGATGGGTATTGAAGGCCAACAATAGGTCTCAACCTCTTTTGCTTTTATACTTAGATTGCAATACAATGTATCCCTTCAAAAAACATGTCCCCCAAAGGGATAACACACTGAGAGGAGTAGTTAACCTCTCAGTAGCAATTTTAAATAAAATTATTTGAATTTAATAAAAGAAAATAATTAGAGGGCTTCAGTACCGCTCTTTTTAGATGCTATGTTCAAAACACTTTCTACATTTGCTACAACGATGATTCCATCTCCACCTTTTCCTGTAAAAGCTGCATCAGCAATTGCGTTTGAAATTTTTTCTACATCTGAGTCATCAACAATTGTACTAACAGTTGCAACCGAGTTGTAGTCTTTAGTTATTGAACCTGTTCCTCTTCCAGATCTGACTTGTTGTCGAATTCCAGAACCTCTGCCTTTTCCTTCCAGAATGGTAAATCCCCCCACAAGGTCATTAATTGCCTCAGTGACAGCTCCCATTTTGGTTGCTTGAATAGTTGCCTCAATTCGTTTCATTTTCATTTGTTTTTTAGTATTGTTTAAAAACGATCATATGTTTTTATTCCTATTTTATGATACATTGAGGTAATTGGTTATTTCATTATGCACTGAGCTTTTTAGTATTAGAAAAAAGTAAGATTATGAAAAGTGATGAAAGAAGATCCCATAGACTAAATCATCTTTTAAAATACTATTTGACAAATCCTAGAGAAAATGATCTTTATCTTAGGGCAAAACAGATGGGTGTTTCTGATTCTACTGCCAAGGATTACATACGAACAGTAATTATTCAAGCCCAAAAAATCTATTCCCAATAAATTCTAAAAAATATTGAAATTATAAATTTCTATATATTCAGAAGGACTTGATCGAAATCTTAAACAAGGTATTCATAAATAATCAGTAGGAGAGAAATATTCATGAATGATTCTTTGCTTGATGATGTCAAGGCACTTTTAGATAAAGATTTTGGGGATGATAGAATTCTAAAACAAATTTGTAGAGCGTGTGAAAACAATGAAGTAATTAGTAATTATGAAAGAAATTATGTTGAAAAACTTGCCCAAAAACATCTGGGAAAAAGACCTGAAAAAATTCAAAACCCATCAATAGAAAAAAAATCAACAATTCCTGATGTTGTACTTCCTGAAACTCCTTCTATTCAAAAAATGCAAACATTTCAACAACCGCCAACAAAAACATCTCGTTCAAATTCAAAAAACTCCAAAGTAATTATGGGAATGGTTGGTATTGCTTTGGTAATAATCATTGCAGTTGCAGTAAGTTTTACTGGCACTTTAGATGTACCAACTAAAGTTGAAACCCCAAAAACTTCTGTACCAGTTACATTATCCATTCAATCTGATTTAGCATCATATAACAAAAAAGATTTAATTTCAATTAGTGGAACATCAAATACTTCTGGAACTGTAAACTTGTCGATTGAAAATTCAAAGAATGAATTAGTATGGGCAGAACAAGTGTCTATAAAAAATAACGGAAAATACTCTACGTTAGCTATTGCTGGTGGTGAAGGGTGGGAAAACTCTGGCACTTATACAATCAAAGTAGACAATGGCAAAGAAACAAAATCTATAACTTTTTCATTTAAAGTCTAATCTTTTCAAACTCCTTCCAATGAGAGTCAACTAAATCCCTTAGTTTTTCTACACTTACTTCATGCATATATTCCCGATAAACAATGAATTTGTTATTTTTGCTTAATTCTTCACTGTAGATGTCGGTTGTATTTTGTGGAATTACTCCTGATTTCCATTGACTCATTTCAAACATCCATACTGTTGAATCTGGATCTGAAAAATCAATATTATCACATCCTACAACATACAGATAGCATTTTGTAGACTGATTTAATTTCTCATGCAATTTTTCGTATGCTATCATTTGACCTTTAGCAATGTTGATTTTATCATTATGAAATCCCTTGAATTCCAAGATTACAAAACCTCCTTTGTGCTCAATTAGCCAGTCAATGTCTGTTCCGCCTGATGCAATCATGCCATGAACGATAAGATCTCCTAAAACCTCTCTTCCACGTGTAAACTCTGTCTCATCGAAAATCTGATATTTGGCCTTGGGACTTTTACGAATAATTCGTTGTGAAGTGTTTTCAGATTTAATTGAACTGTCCTTTTCATAAAATGTATCGATTAAATCACTAGTCTCATTGGCCATAAATTTGAAAGTTCTAAACTAAATGATAAGAGAGTTTGTAAAAATTAGTACAGTTTGTGATTTACCTGCAGAAAAATTCTCCTCCTGTACCCATGTACAAGACAAAATATTCTTCTGGATTCTTTCTGTCTTTTTTAGCATTTAGAGCATCTTGATACATATCAAAATGTTCAACTAGATACAACTGTTCACCTGAATCTGCAAAATAATCAATTGCCACTAAATTAAACCCAGTTTTAGGAGTTAACTTTACTTTTTCATTTTTGAATTTATCATCTGTCAATTTTTTGTTTTTTAAAATATGAAAAAATCATTGATCATAAACCATTAGATTTTTTTCTTCTAATAAGGCGTGTAAATTATGAACAGAGCGATATACATCTGATTCTTTTTTGGCACCAGTACAAACTAATTTTCCAGAAGCAAATAACAAAATCACTGTCTTTGGATCTAACATTCTGTGAATTAGTCCGGGGAATTGTTCTGGTTCATACATACTTCTTGGTAAAGTTCTTGCAGCTTTTTCTAAATGAATTTTTCCACCAAGATTAATTGCGGCAACAATATTTTGAACAGTGATCACTGCATCTTTTTTAATTTTAATTTTCCCTTTCCTTAATTTCTGAACAACTGTGTTTACAGCTTTAATTGCCATCTCTTCAGATTTCGCGCCAGTACAAACCATCTTTCCTGTTCTGAAAATTAACGTTGCAGTTCTGGGACTTTTTAATCTAAAAACCAATCCTGGAAATTGTTCGGGATGGTATTCTGTATCTGGAAATTTTTCTGTTATATCATTAAGATCAATTTTTTGGTCTACTGATGCTGAAGCAACAACGTTTTCAACACTAACAATTGGCTTTGTTTGAGGCATAACGAGGGACTTTAAATAGCGCCTTTATATATACTAGTCATATTTTTTAGGATCTTTACGAGTCCTAATGGTGTCCTATCCACTGATAGCGATATTCTTCATCAATTATATCTGAAACAATTTCTGAATTTTTGATTTTTGTTTTTGGTAAATTAACATCAAAAAATCCTAGTTGACCTTTCCATGGAATTGGAACTCTCAATTCTTTTGCATTTTTTAATTTAAATCCAAAAACTCTATCATGAAAATTTTTTGACGCTAAATGAAATTTTTGATCCATTTTTACTTCTTTTATTGAACTATATTTTTTAACATCATAAATCTCAGCTTTTCCAATAATTGCTCCAGTAACAAATTTCATATTCATTTTTAATCTCTTGCAATCCTCCGTCCTGATTTTAATTGGTGCATGAATAAAAAAATCCCCGCGAAAATTAGTGTTCCATTTTCGTAATTCTATAGTTTTTTTTCCTGAAATTATTAAATTAGCAAATGGTTGTGAAACTGAAAGACATTTCAAATTTTATTCAGTAGCTGCTTTGATGAATTGCCCCGGATTTTTACCTCTCCCTTCAGGCAAATTTGTAATTCCGCCAGTTAGACTTTGAGTGATAATTCCTTTACTAGCCAAAACTTGTGCAGTCATAAGTGAGGTATTTCCAGCCATACAAACTAACAAGGATTTCCCCTTTGTCCCATTTAGTTCGTTATTAAGCTCTTCTGGAATTTGTTGTGTTGATAATAAATCATTGATAGTTCTTGCTTTTGGTATGGAGATTTTTGTTTTATCAACTCCTAATGATCTTGCAATCATTTCAATACCTTCTTCTTTTGGAGTATACTGAGTATGAACCCAAATAATTCTATCATAATCATCTGCAATTGATGCTGCATCTTGTAAGGAAATTGTAATTGGAATTTGATTTTTTGATATTTGTTCAAAATTCTTTTTATATTTTTCAATACCATCAGCTACTATCACTACAAATTTACTGTGATTTCCTGAACCTGCCATCTCTATAACAGAAAACAATGCAAGTGCTGTACTTTCTCCAATATTGTGACCTTTGTCAACAAAGAACTTCAAAAGATATTTTGCCTTTTCATAATCTATTTCATGTTCTGCAGCAAATGTTTCAGGTTTGTAAAGTGTTAATCCTGAAGCCTTGGCTTTAGTTCTAATTCCTGCCACATCTTGACCTGGACTAGGAAACACAACATGTATTGATTTTTTATCATATTTTTCAGCAATATATTGACTCAAACCTCCAGAAGTTCCTCCAGTACCAAATGAACAAACAATTTGATAATCTTCTAAGGAATCTCCATTTTCTTGTAATTGTTGATCAATCTCTATACCTGTCACAATTCTATGAATTTCTGTATTCAATTCATTATCATATTGTTTTGGACAGAATAAACCATAAATTTTTGCTAATAGTCTTGCTAAATTTATGATGTCTTGTTTAGACAATAATTTTTCAATCTCTTGAATATTAATGTCAAAAATTTCAGGATTAAATCCAAGCTCTGATAACTGTGAACGAATATTCCCTGCAGTAGCTTTTGCAGCTAATTCATCAGCTTTATTTTCCATTCCTGGTGCTGGACAAATATCCATATCCAAATCCATTATTCGGATGTTTCCATCTCTTAATTCTTTAAACACACCTTCTTGTAATTTTCTAGATACTAGAGCAACAACATTTACTCCAATTTTAGATAATTGACCAAGTGCAATTCCAAAGTTTCCTGAAGTAGCTTCAATTACTGTTTGATTCCCTTTTAATTTTCCTGAAACAATTGCATTATGAATAATATGAGCAGCAGCTCTTACTTTAATTGAACCGCTAAGTAATGTAGAATCAAACTTTCCATAAACTTTCAAATCTTTTTCATCAAGATCTAATTTGTAAACACTTTTAGCGCATTCCTTCAGATCTGCTGTTAAATCAATTAATGGTGTTGGGTTTACCACTTTATTATCTTCTAGATGAGGTATTTTATTCCAAATTTGCTCTTCAAATTTTTGTAATAGATTATTATCAATATCCTGATTTGTGTCCATTTTTATCTCTTCAAATTTGCATCATTTCTAATCTCATATAAAATATCTCATAAGAAAAATAGTATGAAATGATTTTTTGATTTTATTTACACATCTAAAATACTAATAACCTTACTAGGAATATCTTTTAATCTACTTACGGCCATAGTTTTTTCATAACCTAAATGTTTTAGATTATTTGCAATTGTGGTTGCCCTTACGGTATTGGGACCAAGGCCTAAAGATACCATATTGATGCCTAATCCTTTGAATGATTTGGTCATTAGTCTTACTGCATCAGGATCAGAAGGCTCTCCATCTGTTAATGTCAAAAAAATATCTGGTCTTTTTGATTGTAAAATTGGAAACATTTTATCATACACCTCTGCTAATGGCGTAGATCCATTGGCTACAATTTGAGCCAATCTTTTTGCAGTAATACTATTCCACTTTACATTATCTGGTTTAACTGACCAACATACAACTGCTCTGTTTTCTGTACTAAATGCGTATACTGCAAACTTTACATTAAGATAAGACAAAACTTCACATAAAGCTAATGTTGCTTTTTTGTACTCTATTGCATCTGAAGCAATACTTGAAGAATGATCTAACAATATTACAATTTTAGTTTTAATAGATTTTTTTACATCTGTAAAGAATGGTTCATTCCCCTCAATGTAATTTTCCTCATCAAACTCATCTCCAGCTCTCAGATGTTGTTCTTTCCAACCTGTTTTCCATTCTTTAAATTTCATTTTTAATCCGTTAATCAAACTCATATCATAAATTACTGTTTCATCAACATTTTTTGTAGAAGGAGTTTGAACTCCAATTGCTTCTGGGTTCAGTCCTTTATTTTCTGTTTTTTTATTTTCATCTAGTAGTACTTTGTATTCATCTAATACGTTCTCCCCTTTCATAATAGATGCAGGATCTATTGAGCCAAAATCGCCTTCTTTGTTCTTTGAAACTATTTTTAGAACTTTAAGTAATTCTTCTTCAGATAATGCCATTCCTGCTTTCATAAAAGGCAAGGATACTGGAATCGTTAGAAGTGAATCGATATCTAGAATCTTAATTATCTCACTAACATTTCCTTCAAGCCATTCAGTGTCATGATTTTCATCAATTGCTTTATTGACTATTTTATTTGCGAATGCTGTTGCTTTTTTTATTTGCTCAAATTGGCTAGATTGAATTTCTCCTTTAATTGCTCCAAACATAAAGTATTGATAGAATGCTTCAACTATCCTTGCTTTTCCATAAACTGAATGTAGTTGTGGTCTAGCAACAAGCATGTAAGTATAATTAAAGATAATCTCGTAATCCATGCCTTTCCAAATTTCTCTACCTAGTCTTTCAACTCTTTGTGTTTCTAATGTATTGAGAATAAATCCAAATGCATGATCATTGCTAAGAATTTTTTTGCAGAATTTTACCCTCATTGCTTCGTACCATAATGAAGTTCTAAATTGACGATATTTTTGAAAATCATTTCCAATTCTTTTTTCTAAGGGCGTTATGATTATTTTATTTTCATTTAATCTTGTTCTCGTTTCAACTTTGTCTGAAATTTCTACAATCATTTTTTCTTTTTCAGCCCATCTTCTTACAAGAAATGTGGCAATCTCTACAATTGATTCTGTTTGTAATTGAATTGCTTGCATTTAATTTCCAAACATCGACGTAATGATGTCACTCACCTTTTGGTATTCTATACTTCCCCATTGTGTGTAAACATTCCCAAAAACAAATTTTGCTGCATCTTTTGCAGTCATTCCTTTATCCAACAATTTTGCAAATGCAATAGTTTCTCGTAAGCTAGGTGAGTAAAATAATTCTTCAACAGCAGCTGCCTGTCTTAATGTATTTGCTAATTTTATTGCTTGAATAATCTCTGATTCATGTTCTCCAGAAATATGTTTTTTTACAATTTCTAATTCAATATCTTCAGGAGGGTATTCTAATCTAATTCGTACTGGGAATCTACTTAGAATTTGAGGTGGTAATTCCTTTGTTCCACTATGAGTTAATGGATTAATTGTTGCAACTACAAACCAATTTTCTTTTGCTTTAATTAATTCACCCGTAGATTCTTTTAATACAATTTGACGTCTGTCATCTAATGCTTCATCGAGTCTAAGTAAAACATCGGCTTCTGCTGCATTTACCTCATCCAAATATAGTATGTTTCCCTCTCTCATTGATTTTATCAAAACTCCTTCGTCAAAGGTAACAGTTCCATCAGTAAGGGTTTTTGATCCTACTAGGTGACTCTCTCTTGTTCTTAGACTGAAATTGGTTGATTGTAAATTTACATTTTTACTCTTTGCAAAATCTCTGACTAGGGATGTTTTACCAGTGCCCTTTGGTCCAATAATTAGAACAAAAAGACCTGCTTCAAAAGCTTTGTTTAGTATATCTGAGGAATTATTCCAATCAAGATATTGAACTTCTTCCAAAGTATGTTTTGATTGATTTAAACAATATTTAATATTAGATCTATTTTCCAAATGCTTCTACTTTAACAAAAGCTTGATCTAGTCTTTGATGCAATGTTTTATTCCATTCATCAAATCCTGATGGATCTTTTGGATAATTATTGTAATGTTCGACTAACCATTGATTTTCTTTGGAAGTATATCTTAGTCCGTCTGCAACTGTTTTGTTCATTGCACCTCTAATTATCATTCCAATTTTTCCTAATCCTGAAAAGTCTGGATGCTCACCTTTACTAATTGACTCAGCATCAAGTTTGCCCAAAAAGTGTTTCATTCCATAACTGATTTGCTCATTAGACATTTGTTGAATTAATCGTCTAAAGAGTTCAAGACCTGCAGTCTTGTATCCGTATTCTTTGATGTAATCTAAATTGTATTGCCATAAACCAGCTTCAGAAACATCATTTGCTTCTAAAGCTTGAGCTACATTATTTCCTAAAATAGTTCCTGCAATTAATGCTGGTCCTATACCTCCTGCATCAATAGGTTTTGGCATCCATGCAGAATCTCCCACCATCATGTAACCCCCAGATACCATACAATCGTTTTGTCTTCTGACTGAAACTTGGAAAACTCCTGAATTATTGTTGATGTCTTGTGGGTCTTCTGATAACTTTGCATTTTTGATAGCTACATTTCTTGCAAGATATTCTTTCATTAGTGATTCAACATTGTCTTTCTTACCCAGTCTTTTATTTCGTTTATCTAACAGAGATTTTTCTACACCTAAACCAATGTTAACTTTAGTCTCTCCTTTTGGAAATACCCATCCATATCCTCCAGGTGCAATATCTTGATCTAAATGAATTATACAATAATCCGGATCAAATTCAGTTAGATCCTTTTTTCCCGGTTCAAAATGCATGATGTATCTTCCAGTTGATTCTAAATCTCGTCTATCTATTCTCTTTTCTACCTTCGTAGAGTTTTGAAGTCCATTTCTAAGCATGGATGTGACCCCTGTTGCATCAATTACAATTTTTGATGTTTTCTTGAATGGTTGTTTTGTTTTGTTATCTATGCCTTGAATTCCTACTGCTTGTTGCCCATCATAAACTAGACCAGTTAGATTAATTTCATATTCAAACTCAATACCCATTTTTTTACATCTTTCATTTTGTATTTCTGGTAATTTTTGACGATTCAACATAAATCCATCACCATCGAAAGGAATTGCAGTTTCTCTGTCTGGTGATAATGCCATAACTCCTTTTACGTTATGTTCGATTTCAGGTCTGGTCCATTCAACTTTGATTCTTTCGGACATAAAATCAACTGCTTCTTTTGAACATGCGTCTCCACAAACCCATCCAGCTAATGATTTTCTACCTGGCAAAAATTCTGTGTTTCTATCAACAACCAAAATTTTTGCGTTTTGATTTGAATAGTGAGAAATCGCCTGTGCTGTAATTGTACCTGCAAGACCTCCTCCTGCAACTATAACATCGTAATCTACCACGATAATTCGGGCCGTCTATCCGTATTTAAAATAATACCATGATGATCTATGTCGATCTCCTATACTTAGTTCATTATACGATTAAAATGGGGTCGGTTCGTCGCGGCCTCTTCATTGTTTTAACTCAGACTGGAGCGGCTGTTATTTCCTCATTCCCAAGCTAAATTGTTCAGTCATTCCTATTTAATCTAGTTGGCAATCTGAAAAATTTCTGTAAATGTTTTTACTGTATCTTTTTTGTTGTAAATGGGAGTATGAATTTTTATTTTTACTGTGTCTTTTTCTTTAATTATGATGCTACCATTGATTAATTCTTGTTTATCCAATCTAACATGAAATCTAGAATCCACTGTTCTTTCTTCAATCTGGTCAATTAATTCGGTAATTTGTTGATTTGAGAGCAATCCTAAAAGTTTCTTGATAAAGTTTTGAGCCTGTTTTTTTTCAATTTTTGCATTCAACATAATAATTGGATTTTCAAAATATCCTAAAGTTTCACGAACTGTAAAGTCTTCTTTTTTAATTTCAAACAAATCTTCGAATGATTGAAAAATTTTTGAGATGTCTTCTGTAGCATGAACAATCACATCAATTGTTACTTCGATCTTATCAATCATTATTGTAAAAGAATATGGTACTTAGGCTTCAAGTAACACTGTTTCTTTATCTGCTGTTCTGATGAGTTTTACTTTCTCAAGACCAACATGTCTCACTCTGATAACTTTCTTAAATGCTGCCATTACATCTGAATTAATTTTACTATAACATGTTGCCTGAACAAATTGATCAATTGTCATTTCTGGAATTGTCTTTCTGATAATGTCCTGAGCAATTAATCTAAGGGCATGTTGTCTAGATGTGTTAAGCTGTCTATGTGTTAGAGCAAGTAATTTGATTCTGAAGATGTAACCATCTTTTGTTTTGATATCTATACTAAAGTTAATTTTTGACGAACCACGTCTGACTAAACTACGCAAGAATTCTTTTGAATATTCATATCTCTTGAACATTGTTGTTGCTTTGTCGCCATCAACCTTGTTAATCTGAAAATATATTTTGTATTGATGCTGTGAAGGATCCCCTTTCAGAATATCATATAATGTAACTTCTAAAACCCTGCCAATTGCGTTATCATCATCAGTGATTGGTACATAAGCTATTGGTACGTTGTTAAATGAATCTGGTGCATATACTGTAACCCAGCGTTTTTCTCTCCACTTGTCCTTTACTCGACCTTTTCTACGTGCCAATTATTATCGACCTTTGAACCCAAAATATAAGGGTATGTCACTAGATCTCTTTCTGATTTCCCATGTAACTCTGTAAAGCATGAGGGATTTTGATGTGCCCATCTTTTGTTTGACCGTTCTCCATTAATGCTACCAAAATTCTAGTTGTGGCAATTAGTGTACTGTTGAGAGTATGCAGATATTGAGTGTCTTCATTTGTTTTGTCTCTAAATCGTATCTTCAATCTTCTTGCCTGGTATTCCAAACAATTTGAACATGATACGATCTCTCGATACGCATTTTGTCCTGACATCCAAGCTTCAATATCGTATGTTTTAGCTGAAACTTTTCCCATGTCTCCAGTTGACAAAAGCATTACTCTATAGGGAATTTCTAAACTTTGATAAAATTCCTCAGCAACTGAAATCATTTTTTCATGCTCATTCCAAGAATCTTCTGGTCTAGAAAAAACAAATTGTTCAATTTTATCAAATTGATGTACTCGAAAAATTCCTTTCTGATCTCTTCCATGTGCCCCTGCTTCTTTTCTAAAACATGGACTTACTCCAGCATATTTTAAAGGTAAATCTTTCCCCTCAATGATTTCTTTAGAATGCATAGCAGCCATTGCATGCTCAGACGTGCCAATCATGTAGAGATCCTCTTCTTCAACTTTGTAAATGACGTCTTCAAAATCATCTGCTATTACTGCCCCTTCCATCGATTCTCGATTAATCATGTAGGGTGGTTGAACTAATGAATAATTTTTTTTTGCAAGAAAATCTAATCCATAATGAATTAATGATTGATTGAGTCTTACAAGGTCATTTTTTAGATAATAGAATCTTGCACCTGCAACTTTTGCAGCTCTTTCCAAGTCCACTAAATCTAAATTTTCTGAAATATCTATATGATCATTTATCTTAAAATCAAACTCTGGAATTTTACCCCATTTTCTGATTTCCTTATTTGAGCTTTCATCTGCTCCAACTGGAACTGTTTTATGAACTAGATTTGGAATAGTTAGAGCCAGTTTTGAATATGATTTTTCAATGTTCTCTTGCTCTAGTTCCAACTCTGATAATTTTCCTGAGACCTTCTTCATCTCTTCTAAAATTGATGATGCATCTTCCCCTTTCTTTTTTTTCTGTGAAATTTCTAATGCTACTTGATTTTTCTTTTTTCTTAATTCGTCTGTTTTTATGATAAATTCACGTCTTTTTTGATCATACTCAATTAATCCATCCAAGTCAAATTTCACTGCTCTTGCTTTTAGCATATCTTGAATGATCTGAGGTTTTTCTTTGATCAATTTTGGATCTAGCATTACTCTATCACCTTTAATGCTACTTGGATATGTTCCAATACTTCATCAACTGTTCCAATAAGATGCTTCATGTTCTTCTTACTTTCAAAATTAAAAACTAGTTTGTTATCAATATTTTCAACATAAAGACTCAATCCTTCTGGAAAATTTACATTATCAGGTTCTAGTGCTTTTTTAACAGTTTTGGCTTTTTCTTGTGATATGTTATTGAGAACTACTTGGACTTGACACGTTAACGACATTTACTTCTAAATAATTGAGAAATTCGTCCAATTTGTCTTTAGTTATTTTTGCCCCTGCTGCTGCGTTATGCCCTCCTCCAATACCATCAAATTTTTCGGCACCTGTTCTCATAATTTCACTTAGATTGATATCTGAATTACAACCAAATGATTTTCTTGATGAGAATTTTATTGTGTTTTCTTCACCTTTTGTTCTCAAAATTACAATTTTCCCTGAATTTTTCGGAGAGCCTGCAATTAATGATGATATGGTTCCAGTCATTGTTTCAGGTACTATGTCTTCACCATTTACCATAATGCAGGTTTCACTTTCTGAAATTCGCCATCTCTCATTAGATAAGATGCTCATGTATTCTCTGATCATTTTTCTGTAATCTGTTAGAATATTTTCTCCCTCTCTGAGTATCTTATTTCTATCTCCCATGCATATTGCCATTCCAACACCTGAACGATTAATCCTTCCGCAGGAATTTAACATGGTTGAAAATTCTCTTCCATCTCGGAGAAAACTTCTGTTGTCCTCTCTTGGGAATGTATAGGTATATCCAATTAGTTCAGACATTATCTCTGTAGCATTTTTGCCTGCTGTAAATTTTGAAATTGACTCAATTACTTGTCTTTTTTCTTCCTCGTTTAATTCTGCTGGAACTCTCCACCTGCCCCCATCCTTTAGCTTAATTCCTGATGAATTTAGAAGAGAAAGACATGCGTCTCTATTCCAGGTAAGACCTTCAATAAATGGCTGCGATGTAAATGCAAGTGCGTCTGGAAGAGGTCTGGTTTCTCTGCCTACAAGTAATAAATCTAAATCGATATCTACCAAACCCTGTTCTTTGGCAGTATTTGCAATCTCAAAATTTTTACCAGTAAATGATTTTCTTTCTCCCTGATCTTGTCTATCACCTAATGCTGAAACTACTGCAATGGCAGACAAATCTGAATTTTTTTCATCAAGTGACATCGAAGCAAGATATGCCATACCCCCTGCACAAATCTCTACTCCTCCATCAATTCCATATTTCCATGCGTTTATGACATTTTGATTATCTATCTCTTTATCTGGAATTTGATGATGATCCAATACAATCCAATTATCTCCTAGAGCTGAATCAAGTTCATTTGCAAAACCTCCTCCTAGATCTGTGACTACATGAAAATCCCTGGAATCTGTTTTGAAGGACTCTACTACATTTTTACTAAATTCTTTTGATGTTCTGACAGTGCAATTAGCACCCGCTCTGATTAGAGCTTTGGTAATAATACTTCCAGATGTAAGTCCATCACAATCAATGTGGGTTGTAACTGAAATTGATTTTTTTGATTTTATGCAATCAGAAATTTTATCTTTGAAATATGACAGTGACTCATCAAGCGATTTTGTCATTACTCTAACTGAGCAACCACGGATTTATATTTCCAGGTTTTAGGAATTCTTTCGATTTTTTTATAGTATACAGACAATCTGTGAACTTTGGCTTCTATTAATTCCAAAGATCTAACATTTCTGTTATCTCCTCTGTTTTCCTTTAGGTGTTTTTGAAGACCGACTGCCTTCTTTACCATATTTTCGAGATCTTCTGGCATTTCTGGTTTCAAATCATTTTCTTCAAGAATTTCACCCATGCTTTTCTTAGTAATTGGTTTGATTAGTGGAATAGAATGCTGATCTCTTAATTTAATTCCAATTTGACTTGGGGTTAAACCATCCTTGGAGTATTTCACAACTAATTCTTCTATTTCTTTAGGACTTTGTGTAATCCATGAAGGTGCACGTAATGTAGCTGGTCTGATAGAATGTGATTTTCCATGTCTATGTGTGTGCATTCGTCCCATGATTTGGCTCATTAAAATACAGAATTAAACGTTACTTATACTGATCTCGTACAATATATCGAAAATTGGGGTTTAGAAGAAAAGTTAAATAACTCACCGGGTTCAAAACGAGCAGGTAAACGGTATGAATACAAAAATACTATTAGCAGCATCCTTAGTTGCTGTCTTCACTATGGGATTCTATGCAGAAGATGCAATAGCATTTGCACAATACATGGGAAACGTTGGTAGTGAAGGTGAAACCGGATCATACACTTTAGAGGAAGCACTTGAAATTCAAAGAAGAAGAATTGAAGCTGCTGAAGCAAATCCAGCCTCTGGTTCAGGAACTCCATATCTTGATGCAAGTGGTGTAGTTGGTGCCTCAGTAATTGCAGGTGCAGTATTCGGTGGTATTGCAGGAGCATTCTTCATTAGAGGAAGATCTGGCAAATACGCAGCAATGGGCAGAGGATAATCAAACCTCACTTTTCTCTTATTTTATTATCTGTATCCTAGTGAATACTGATCTCGTACTTTCTGATAATAAAAGAAATGTATATATCGCACAAATTGAGCCAAATTATCATGACTCCTATCGTAGGAACTTTCCTAAGCATCCTGTCTTCACTTACAGGACAACTGGGACCAAACTATGATCCATTATTCTATGATGTAATGATTTACATCTTCGGAACCATGATGTTCACAGTATTCCTTCTTGGAATTATCTCATTCTGGTTACGTGTACACGGATGGGCTTACAAAGACAACCGTGAGAGATGGGTCGATGAGTTGGACAGACACTTTGAAAGAGAAGGCATTGGTCTGATTCCAGACAACGGTAAATACTGGTAAAATTACTTCCTTTCTTCTTTTCATTATTTTTAATACCTTGTAGTGAAAACTACCTTGTTTTCTAATTCTGTTTTTGTTAAAGACTGAAATTTATTTTTCTAGTTCTGGTAGGAAGTCTTTGTCTTTAGATGAATCATAATCCTTTGAAGTAAACACTGCTTTGTAATGATACTTGTCCTGTATTGGTGTTTTTAGACCATTCTCTGATAATCTGTCATTTACATAAATTTCTGTTTTTGATTCTTCCATATCTCTAATTTTGAACTTAGAAATGTATAAGAAATGCCCGATTTCAAAATTGGGGTTTTCTGTCCATTCAGCATATACTGTACCGTCATTAGAAAGTGTGTAGATTGCTCTTTGACAATCTTCTGTTATTCCAATATTTGGTTGAACTTCTGCTTTCTGACCATCCACAATCATTTCAAATGTAAATGATATTTTCCAATCCGTATCTAAATCGTCAATACAAGCATTATGTGCTTGTTCTCCTATCAAGGGGTTGACTATCAAACTAGTAAGTAAAACTGCGATACCTCCTACGATGGCACTTATTATGAGAAATTTTATTGTCTTGTTTCTTTTGTAAGGATCCCCCATACCAGGATATTTCATCGTGATGACTTTGAGCAGATTCCTTAAAGCCCTTTCTCTTATTCTAACATAATTTCAATTGTGTCAAATCTATCTTGATGATCTGCTAGGGAATACGTTATTTCATCGGAGTCTATCTCTAACCATTCTGATTCTCCTTTGAAAGGGAGATAATCTTCTACATACAAATCGTCAGGACCTGTAATCCTAACAATCACTTTCTCATTTTTTGGCTTTATCTCAAAAGGTAATTTGAGTACTTTTCCTCTTCTCTGATTCTGTATGTTAACTTTGAATTTATCTGAACGAAACTCTACTTCTCCAAAAAAATAACTTTGAAAAATATCTAATTTGATTATTTTGAAACTTAGCATGTTTTCAATATAATTTTCTAGAAGATAAAACTTGGTAAATTCAATACGTCATCTGTAATGATTGATTAGAAAATGAAAAGGAAAAGGTTGGGTTGTTTAGATTACTTGCCAGGGTCTTGTTGCAAACGTAATGACATATCCAACACCTATGATAATTGATTGATATGCGATGTTGGTATATGGGATTGGTTTGATAATTGGTTCTCCTTCAACGACAACTGTTTGACCTGGACCGAGTCCTGGACCAACTTTGGCTACATTGAGTTGGGTGTGTACGTGGTATACACCTGCTTCAAGTGCTTTTGCAGATAGTGAATAATCAACAATAGCGTTACCTGGAATGTCAAAGACGTTTCCTGGTGGATCTCTTGCTAACATCTCCCATCTGTTTCCTGCGTTGGTTGACTCTGAGAAGATAGATAGCCATCCTCTAAGGTCTCTTTCTACAAGGCTGACTAGTGTTCCTTGAAGTATCAAGGTCTCGCCAGTTTGCAGGGATTGTCTGTTAAAGGTTTCATCCTCAATTCTGATGAAACGACTCTGGAGTTGTGCTTGGACACCGTGTGCATCTGCAGTTGGAAGTATGGATTCAACCCAGTTGAAACCTAATGTTCCTAGTGCAAGTACTACAGCTAGTCCAAATACGAAAATTCTTTTTTCGACCATAGTTATCCCTAATATTGAGGAAATAAAGGACATCGTTATATGTTTTACCTTAATCACGAGGATCGATCCTTTCTTCAATGTTAATCATTGATGTTATACATCAAAAATGATAAAAAAATCATATAATTATTCTATTATAACTTTCAAGAAAAAATAATTTTTACATAATTAATGATTTTTTATATAAAAAATTAGATAAAATCCCTTTATCCTCAAACTCTTACTTTATATTCCGAATTCACACCACTGTTAGCATGGCACAGATGCCCGCATTAATCCCAAAAGAAGTTGAGATTCAGAGACTTAAAAAAATCTGGCTCATCGTTATTGCTATGGGATCCACTGCAGCATCAGTCGAAGTAGATAACTTCGTTGATGGTTCTCTACATCAGACTTCTATCAGAGATAGTGCATTTACACCAGCACACTGGTGGTTGTATTCCCACTTCATCACATTACCACTTGGATGGGGTGCAGCAGCAATCTATGATAGAAAAGTACCAGTTCTTAGAGGTCCTAATAATTCAATGAACACTGGTTTAAAGATGACCATTCTTGGTTACCTTGCAACTATGTTTACAATTGGGGTCAATGAGATGTGGCACTTCTGGTTTGTAGAAGAAATATTTGCGGTTCCAAATCACTGGATGTTTAACATGGGTGTAGTAGTTGCATTCATGGGTGCACTTGCATACGTAGTTAGAGTATATGCTCGACTCGTTGAACTAGGTGCAGAAACTCCTGGAGAGAACCCATATGTTGCAGAGATGTACAAGATGGCTTTAGAAGGCAAATTGTACAGCAGATCAATTCCATAGACAAATTGTGCAAAAGCACACTTTTTTCTCTTTTATTAGTTTGATTAAGACGTAGATCGTACAAACGCCATATGTTTAAGAAAGATTTAAAAGGATTCCACTTTAGAATAATTCCAGAATGACTCTTCCTAAAGGATTCGGTTCT
This sequence comes from Nitrosopumilus sp. b3, assembly GCF_014078525.1. Classification (NCBI taxonomy): domain Archaea; kingdom Thermoproteati; phylum Nitrososphaerota; class Nitrososphaeria; order Nitrosopumilales; family Nitrosopumilaceae; genus Nitrosopumilus; species Nitrosopumilus sp. b3. The sequence continues at coordinate 12,681 of NZ_MU078699.1, read as the reverse complement.
GGCGGCACTGGTGGATCATCAAGTGCTGATATAGAACGAATGATTGGACGTCGCGTTGAAAATATGACTGGTATGATTACAATTTCATATTGGGCAGCACTGTTAGCAACTTTTGGTGGTACTGCAGCAGGATACTTCTATTATCCATGGGCATATCCAACAGCAAGTGGTCACTTTGCATTCATCGTACTTGCAATCATTGAGGCAATAGGTTACATCTTCTGTGTTAAAGTCATGGAAGAAGGTTCCAACAAAAATAGTAATGGTATAGTTGCGGGCAGTATTGCTGCTTCTGTAGCTTTCGTACTATTCGTATCATTATACGTTGGTTGGTAACCCGAAGGAAAACCCCTTCAGACACTTCTTTTTCATTTTAATTTAATCAACTGAGGACTTTATCTTTTTTTCATTATTTTATCAAAGTTAAATTGACGATCTTCTGCATACTCTAAAATTTTATATACTGACCGTTTCTTTGACTTGATATGGTCTGGTTAAGACGATGTACACACTACTTATTCATAGTAGTAGTTGCAGTTAACTCAACACTGTTAACAATTAATGCAGGAGACTACATCTTCTACACTGACTGGGCTTGGACATCGTATACGGTATTCTCAATATCGCAAACGTTGATGCTTCTTGTAGGTGCATGTTATTATCTAACATTTACAGGCGTTCCAGGCACAGCAACGTACTACGCTCTAATTATGACAGTATACACATGGATAGCAAAAGCCGCATGGTTTTCGCTAGGATATCCATATGACTTCATTGTTACTCCAGTTTGGTTACCATCAGCGATGCTGTTGGACTTAGTATACTGGGCAACAAAGAAGAACAAGCACTCCTTGATACTGTTTGGCGGCGTACTAGTAGGAATGTCATTACCATTATTCAATATGGTAAACCTGATAACAGTAGCAGACCCACTAGAAACGGCATTCAAATATCCAAGACCAACATTGCCACCATATATGACACCAATCGAACCGCAAGTAGGGAAGTTCTATAACAGCCCAGTTGCTCTCGGTGCAGGTGCAGGTGCAGTATTGGGTTGTACAATGGCAGCATTAGGTGTCAAACTGAACACTTGGACATACAGATGGATGGCCGCTTGGTCAAAGTGGGACTAAAAACTCCAACCTTTTCCTTTTCATTTTATTATTTTCTCTTAGAGTTTTCTCTACACAAAATTTTAAAAAACAAAATTTAGAATTTTAATAATTTTTAATCAGTAATTCAAAGTGTCCAGTTCGTTTTTTAGAATTTGAATTAATGGAACGATTTGCTTGGATTTTTTTAATTTTCCATGAATTGCTTGAGAACATATCTTCCACATCTTTAGAGTCTGAATTTGACAATAAAACATTGCATCCCTTAGAATCTAATTTCATACAAAGATCTGCAAGTCTGTTGAGATCTTCATATGTGAAACTCTTGTTAGTATAACTTGTAAAATTAGCAGTATCACTAACAGGTTGATATGGTGGGTCAAAATATACAAGATCTCCTTTTTTTGAATCTCGAAGAACGGATTCAAAATCTCTACATTTTATTGCAACTTTGCTTGATTGTAAAATGGAACTTACTGAACGCAAATTTTCTTCATTTACGATATTTGGATTTGTATATCTACCTAAAGGAACATTGAATTTCCCTTTGCTATTTACACGATACAACCCATTAAAACAAGTTCTATTCATAAACAGTAATCTAGATGTCTTTTCAATTTCGCTTCTAGGATTGGATTCTCTAACTGAATAATAGTATGATTTAGAATCTTTATGATAATTTTTTTCATGATTTTTTAGAGATAAAATTAATTCATCAATTCTGTCTCGAATTGTCGTATATGTCAAAACTAGATCAGAATTCAAATCCGAGATACTGCATTTTTGACCCTTTCTTTCAGTAAGGATATGGAATAGTAATGCTCCACCTCCCAAAAATGGTTCAAAATATGTTCCAAATGATTTTGGAAGATTTTCATTTAAAATTGGAATTAGTTGACGTTTTCCACCTGCCCATTTAACGAAAGGCTTTGGGGTTACAGATGAAATCTGACTGTAAACTTGTTTCAATGATTATGATTGCAAAAATCATTAACTGTGCTTTAGATAAAATAATTTGATCTTGAACTAACTTTTTCCTAGTCTCACAATAGCTTAAATACAAATTTCGTAAATTGGCCAAAATCATGAAATATCAAAATTTATGAATCGCAATAAATCTTGTAAAACAGAAAAAGCTTCGAACGGGATCTGAACCCGCGACCTTTACATTACCAATGTAACGCTCTACCAGGCTGAGCTATCGAAGCACGAAAATTCTCTGTAGAAAATCCTTATAATTCTTCATTCTGGCACATATTCTTCTAAACTGTTAAATTTCACACAGATTTCTAGATTTTTGGAGGAGTAATCAAGCCTGGCCAAAGTAAGCACTATGTGCTTTTGGACATGCAGGACTTAAGATCAAATAATGGGTGATCCTGTCTCTCAGGAGTTCGTGGGTTCAAATCCCACCTCCTCCACTATCTATTTTGGATGCTTGATTCCTCTAGAGTTTAAGATTTCATAGACATCTGGCAATGAGAAAACAAAACCAACATGTACACAATCTTTTTCATCACATAGCTGACAAAACAACTCTCCTTTTTGAACTGCAACTTCTGCGATTCTATTTTTGATATTATCTTTTAGAATAACACGATCATCATCCACTGAAATCTTTTCAATCTTAGGAGCATATCTTGCAAAGGTCTTATCCTTTTGCATCATCTCCTCTAGCATGTAAGTTACATAACCTGAAAAACTATTGACGCCTTTCATTGTAAGGTCGTCTTTATTGTTTTGATAAACTTGATGGAATTTATCATAAACTGTTTCTGAAACTGTGATTGATTTGAATCCTGCTTTTGGCAATTTACTTTTCCTTACCGTACATTAAAGTACTCAAGTATTTAATGTTTTATTTCAAGGGTACTGTTTCACCTGTGGGACACAATTCTTCGTGTTTTTTGTCGGGACATGAAAAAATCTGTTTGTTCTGATCACACACTATAATATCATTATATTTTACCAAATCAAATTGATTATAATTGAATCCTATACGTTTTAGTAAAATCTTGATAGTAGATGACTCTGAAGCATTTAGGCTTAAAGTTAAGCGATTACTTGTTGAAGGGCAAGTAGGATATTATCATTATGAGGCAAAAGATGGGGCTGAGGCAATTTCACTATACAAAACTGTTCGCCCACATGTAGTGATAATGGATATCATGATGCCTAATGTTAATGGAATACAGGCAATTAAGGAAATTATAAAAATTGATCCTAAGGCAAAAATCATAGTTTGTTCAACTAGGGACAATAAGGAAATCATTGATGCTGCCATAAAATCAGGCGGTGCAAAGGACTTCCTCATCAAGCCATTTAACACTGGAGATGTAGTGATGGCAATTTCAAAACAGTTAGTTGAGAACAGAGATTATTCTCGAAGTTCAACATCTGCTAAACAAATACAAAAATTAAAAACATCATAAATTTTTCAATTAACACCTTTTCTCAAGAAAAAGGAAAGGTGTCTTATCGACACTCTTTACACCAAGATTGAACCATTTTGTATCCCTCATTATTACGAATGCCAAAAAGCGATTCAACTTCTAATCTATCATTTGCTTCTTTGCCACAGTTAGGGCATTTTGCATAATCAAATTTTCCCATGATCAACATTGAGTATTATTCATTTAAAGGATCTGCAACATTGTTAATCCATTGTTATCTTTTAGTCAATCGATCCAACAACAGGGGGTTTTTTGATCAGTTGGAAACTTTGAATCCTGATGGCTGGTAAAAGTGGAAAATATTTTTGGAGAGGAATCAAACATGAAATTCCAACGTGTTGTATAATGTTCTTTGAAACAGAATGGCAATCAATTAGAAAAAATAATAATGAATATGGGAATACAATGGCTAAATTAACTAATAATCAGGGCATCATAATGTGTCCTGACTGCCTAGTAAATAAAATCACAAATTCTTCTTTGCATTCTGAATTAAGGTAATCCATTTGTCTTTTCCTTTTACCTCAATTCCACAAGCCTCAGCAGGCGTTTTACCATCAAGACTCATGTGAGGTCTTACATAGTTATGATAGATTTGTGAACCATCAAAAATCACAGAATCCTTTTTCTTTACTCCTCTCATTACTTTCTCTCTATCTCGAAACTCACCATTAAGTCTCTCCATCTTGTTGTTGTTTCTATCTCCTTTCAATGAGATATGACGGATATGGATAGGGCTTCCTTTCTTTACTGCACCGTACTCTTTTTTGAAGGCATCTCGATAAGCCTGTAATCCGTCAGTAATGAAAACTCGTGGAGTCATATCCATAGAGTCCTTTGCCATTCTCAAAAGATTTCTAGCGTCATGCTTGAACTTGGAATCTGCGACTTCCTGTGCTATCCAAAATCTAGTCTCATCATCCATAAGGGCAAAGAGGTATTTTTTGTCACCCTTGATTTTTGTGTAGACTTCATCTGCACGCCATGTGTCACCTACTTGTGGAGTAATACTGTCCAAGTGAATTTTCATTAGTTCAGTATACTTCTTTATCCACTTGTAGACAGTAGAATGGGCAACATCCACGCCTTGCAGCCTGATGAACTTCTGAACGTTTCTGAGAGATTCCCCAGTAAAGTATAGTTGCATAGCGGACGTAACGACTTTCGGGGTCACTCTCATCTTCTCAAAGCCCAGATTGAAAGAAAATCTTTTCCTACATGATTTACATGAGTACCTTTGAAGATCATAGTTTCTGTTGTGTCTTATACCGTGCTTTACAATTTCAGTACTGTGGCATGATGGACACTTGTCGCATCCAATTTCCTCGATCACTATCTTGTTTCTAGTTCTTGCTTCTTCTCTTAGTTTGATGCTGATTTGAATTGCTAGGGAATGTTTGCAGGTTACTTTACGATAAATATGATCAGGGCAAGTACACTTCCATCCAAACTCAGTTGAGAAAATTTCATAGATTCTATTTGTTGCCAAACTTTTCATTTGGTAATGGTTGTCGTTAATTCTCAGGATGTGAGTATTTGGATTGTCTAGGAGTCTTTGTGCCCTTTCTTCTCTTGTCATGTATTCTTTTGTTACCATTAGATATCTATTGGTATATAGAAACAATAGTCTTATAAAGATATCCCTCTATATCTAATGGTATATGGCTATGAAAAAGTATATGGTATCTGTGCCTAAAGAAATGGAAAAGATACTTGAGAAAGAACGTAAGGAAAGGTTGCTTGAAACAGTACCGGAAACTATACGTGTTATTTTGAGCGAGTATCTAAGAAAGAACTAAACTTTATCCGAAAATTCTTTATAGAATTTTTCCAATAATAATTTCCATTCATCGTATTCTGAACCCTGAAAATATTCCAAACATCTTCTACAAACACCCATTCGAATTTTTCCATTGTCTATATCATTCAAAATTGGTAAAAGTGCAATTCCTTCAAAACTGGTTTTTTGCCTAGGATACCAAAAATATGCCTCTACAACTTCATCTTTGATTAGTTTTAATTTTCGAATTTCTTCATTATATTTTTCCCACATTTTACATGTAAGTTCGTATGAATCAGAACCACCCATTACAATATTATGTAAAATAAGATTTTCTTTCCCATCTTGATGTCTTACAGATGGAGTATCAAAATCATAAAAAGATTCAATGTAATTTTTCATTTTTAATGTATCATGTGGGTAATGAAGTAATTCTTGTGGAAAACGAATTGCGATCTTAAATTTTTCTTCGTCAAACCAAGCATTATGTAGTGTGTTGAAATTCTTGTCATAAGTGACTGATTTAACATGTCCAGAAAATTGAGTTAATTCGTACAAAAAGCCTGATTCTTTGATGTTGATACGCCTAAATTTTTTTTGAGTTTCATAATATTCTGAAAAAAGACCTCTAAATTGTTCTGACTTTTTTTCAGCAGTATACAAATGTGCAAGTATGGAAATCCTATCGGATTCTCCTAGATTGTAGATACTGTGAAAAAGGTCGTTACTTTTTTTGTATTCATTTTTGATTGGTTCTAAAATATCTCTTTGTAATTTCTCGAAATATTCGTGGTCTATAGGAAAATTAGATGTGGAATGTATTTCATGAGAGATTGGAATGATTCTATGAATAATGTCTTTACCCCATAATATACCCAAAATAGTTACTATGCCACTAAGAATTATTGTTACAAGAATAATCCCTATTTGCAAAATATCTACACCTGTTACAACACTAATGATAGAAGTGGCTACAGAACCACAAACAACCACAATAATTGTGATAATTATTCGGGTTTTGTTTTTGGCGACTCTTTCTTTCAGTTCCAATAAATTTGAGGTTCTGTATTTTTCTAATAAATTGATCATAATTTCTTACGCCTATGTCCCGACGTCGAACACAGAGAATATGTCCCATCAACGAAACAGCACCATTTCAAGGGTGCTGTTACCTTTATGGGACAAAATCTACCTGTTACCTTTCGGGACATACGATTTTCAGGTATTTTTCAAATTTTCTTTCACTGATGTTACAATTGTATAGAAAAGTCACATCTAGATTATTGGTTCAAAATATCAAGTATAGGAATAACAATATGTTGTATCCTCCCTAATTTTGAAATAATTGTTTGTGTAATGTTAATTATGAAAGATATACATTTCAGTAATCTTGTGCTGTGGTTTGACTATTGTATAGAAAAGTAACATCATGAAAATTATCCTTCTTCACGAATTTCGTTTTTTTGTCGTTGCACGATTCTTGAATACCAAATAAGCTACTACCGATACGCTTCCACCAATCAATAAAACCCAAAGCATCATACTGCCAAGATCATAATAGAATCCCTCTCCTGTCATTTCCTAACTGAATTTTGTATGAGTGTTTTCCACTTATCTTTCCCCTTTACATGAATCCCACAACCTCGGCAGGTGTCTTCCCATCTAATTCTATGTGGAGTCTGATGTAATTGTGATTCTTTTAGGCTAGAATTTAGAAAATTAATTCATAATAAGTAAATTCACTTTCTTCAAAAACAACTCAATTTTGATTGGTTTTTCTGCAGCATCAATATTTTTTCCATCAACACTAAATTTATCCAAAACCTCATTTTTGTTAGCAGTTACAAAAAAGATTTTCTGATTTGGCATCATATCTAGTATTCTTGTACCTGCCTCAATTCCGTTTAATATCGGCATAGAATTGTCGCTTACAATTAGATCAAAAGGAGGTTTTTCAGATTGACATGATTCCATTTCCTTCTCATAAAGTTCAATCTCTTCTTTTCCATCAATGGCAACACTGACTTTATGCCCTTCAGATTCTAAAACTTCTTTGTAAAATCCCGCTATTGCATCAGAATCTTCTACTATGAGAATCCTTGAACCACTATGCATAATTTCATAAATCCCTGAAATGATGAAAAGTTCTGTATGTTTACTCTATACAATCTTCAGGATTGAGTACTGATTTCAATTACTTCGATATCTTTTCTTCTTCATGATTCTCTTCCTCTAGGCTTGAATGAATCTGTTTGAAAATAGTCTCAAATACTATTGAAAATTAGTGTTTATACAATACCATCATCCAAAAATATCATGGGAAGGGGCTATTCAACAGAATCAATTAGAGGAAAGCTGATTGCATCTTTAGAAAATTCTGATACTGGAATGTCGGGAGTTGAGATTTCTAAAAAAATTGGAATTAATAGAATTACAATGTCAAAATACCTCAAAGTTTTTGCAGCTGAAGGATTGCTTCGACAAAAAAATATAGGAAATGTAACTTTATGGTTTTTAGAACCCGGTCAAGAATCTTTCAATTTTCCTGATGATTATTTCAAAGTGGCACCAACCTATCTTGAATATCTGATTAAAGGTACTGATGAACAAGCCCAATCTTTAATTCGCAATTGCTTGCATTCTGGAGCAACTGCTAACCGTTTGATTCTTGAAGTAATCTTTCCTGCAGTTGATCATATACAAAATCTATTTGATGCAGGAAAAATTGGAACAGCAGAACTTAATCTGTTAAAAACTACAATTTTAAAATCATTTCAAATATTCAATCAAATTCAGATAGTAACAGATCCAAAAAAAAATGTAGTTGTAATTGCAGCTGATTCACAGAGTATCTTAATTTCTGAAGCTGCCTCTGCAGCATATCATTCAGATGGATGGAGGGTTTTCCATCTAGGTGATATGTCTTCAGCAATTGATGTCTTATTTGATTTAGATTTTCAAAAACTAGTAGGAAAAATCTGGAAACAAAAACCTGGACTCTTACTAGTGATAATATTTTCACATTCAAATGAAGGATTAAACTTTTTTGCCAATTCTATTAATCCGATTAAAGAAAAATCTGGGAAAAATATGAAATTAGTATTATGTGGTAAAACATCAAAAAAATCCAAAATTCAATCTGATTTACTTTCTGATCATCTTGATGATATTTTACAATGGTCAAAAACAACATATGAAAATCTAAAATGATGAAAAATGGGCCCGATGTGATTCGAACACATGACCTTTCGATTATCAGTCGAACGCTCCAGCCAAGCTGAGCTACGAGCCCACGAACAAATCTCTAGGCAGGACTCATTTAAGTTTAATTTTCTTTCCACTTGATTGAGCAACCAATCGATGGGTCAAAATCATTTTCAATTTTTTCACCAGACAATAATTTTTGCATATTGTTGATCATTGTCTTTTCAGTTGGGGAATCATCTGGCTTCATAGCATTATCTATTTTTCCATGAAAAACTAATTGCTTTTGACTGTTAAACAGGAATGGATCAGGTGTACACATTGCTCCATATTTCTTTGCAACTTCTTGTGTTTCATCCACCAAATAATCGAATTTGAATCCTTTTTCTTTTGCAGTCTCTTTCATAGCTTCAAAACTATCTTCCGGATAATCAGTAGAGTCATTACTGTTAATTCCTATAATTGCAATTTCATTTCCGAATTTTTCATACAACTCATTTAATGCATCTACTTTGGCTTTAACATATGGGCAATGATTACACATGAAAATTACCAAAATTCCTTTGTAGCTGCTATAATCATTAAGGGAATGTTTTTTGTCGTCAATTCCCAGTAATTCAAAATCTGGTGCAATACTCCCAGTTTTTAGTTTGACTTGAGATTCTAAAAGTACCATAAAGAAACAATCTTGTTTTCAAATAAAATTCTTGCCAAGAAGACAACAATTAAAATCCACAGATAATCCAAACTTGTTGTGGGCCGGTAGTATAGCCTGGTAGTATACCCGCCTTGCACGCGGGGGGTCACGGATTCAAATTCCGTCCGGTCCACTTTTTGACTAAACCGATCTATGCTGAATTTCAGATTACTGGATGGATTTAAATAGGATAAGTTTGAGTTTTTTTTCATGGCAAGCGCAGCAGACGGATGGCCCGTATTCATACCACTCATTGTAGGTTTAGCCCCAGGTTTAATTTACTGGTTAGCAATTACCGCAAAGAGAAAATAAGAATACATATCATTTTTAATCTCTTTTTATTATTCTAATGTTAGTGATAACTAGGTGAATTGATGTTACCTTTCTTGTTGACTATATGTTATGCTAAATGAAATTAATCTCATTTTGCAATATCCTTTCATGAAGAAAATTGTTTTAGGAATGTTTTTAATTTTACTTTTGATTCCTTTTTCACAGTCTTACTCTCAAGAAAAAACTGATACGCCAGCAACACTTTCAGTATCTCTTACCAGTGAAACTCCTTTTGTATATCAGGATTCAGAAGGGTATACTGTTGTAGTTGGAATGGTTGAAAATGTTGATTCATTATCTTCTGTAACAAATGTAATAATTCAAGTAAAATTTTATGATGATTTGGATCCTAATCCCTTGGAAATAAATCAAGGCCACACAACTCTTGAAGTAATTCCATCAAATGGTCAATCCCCATATGCCATTCGCTCTCAAACTCCTAACCCTAACATCACTCAGGCATCTGTCTCTCTTTTAGGATTTGATTCTTCAGTAGCCAAACAAAAGGGATTATCAGTTTATTCTACTGATGTGTTTTATGACACTTCTTTAAGATTCTCAGGAGTATTGCAAAATGGCGGGGCTCCTAATTCTGATACTGATGTTTATCTTGCCTTTTATGATGGTTTTGAACCATCACGAATTCTCGGGGTTTCTACAATAGAACTTGGGAATGTGGAGCCAAACACTGAAGTAGCTTTTGAGATAAATGAAGAAATTGATCCTCGAGCTGTAGGATTTTTATTATTTGCAGAGTCTGATATTTTTAATTCAGATTTTGTTGATGTAAAAATCCCTCCTCCACAATCAATGTCAAAATTGGTTTCAATTTCTAATGTCGCTGTAGAGGATACAAAAGGAAACAGTCTATCTGAAATTAAGGTGGGTTCAACTGTAAATATAGTCAGTGAATCACTAGTTGAGTTTTCCAGCAAACAAATCCCTGCAGAAACCCCATACACATACTATGTACAAATCAAAGAATCAGGGGAATTGCCATATGTTGAGTTTATTGGAAAATTTGATGGGAGATTTATTGGTAATGAAGCACAAACACAATCAATAGATTGGATTCCAGAAAAAAAAGGGTTGTTTTTCATTGAAACATTTGTCTGGGATAGAAATAATATTCCCATATCTGAGCAGGGTCCATTTGTCCTAATTCTAGTAAATTAGATTCGTTAAAGTAACAGAATTCTACCGTTTAAATGCAGCAAGATTTGTTAAAATACACTTATGAAAATTAGTCTATTTTTTGTAATTACTATGTCTTTACTTTTAGTATCTTTTTCAGGACAAAATGCTTTAGGTTATGGTGGTCCACCTGAACAAAGCAGCGCAAACAACTACACTGTCAAAATCGCCCCTGATAAGGAATCATATAATCTTGGAGAGTCTGTAATATTTTCTGGAACTGTGAATAAACACAATGAGGATAGAAATTTACGAATTTCTCTTTTTGATTCTAGTAAAAATTTAGTTTCTACTCAAAAAACACTTGTAAACCCTGATAAGACATTTTCATACACTGTTGTTCTCGATGAAGAATTCCATGAAGGAAAATATCTTGTAAAAGCTCAGTATGGAAATTCAAAGGCTACAGTGGAAAGTATTTCATTTATGATAAACCTTGAAATGGATAATTCATCATCAGTTGATGCAAAAATCCCAGATTGGATTAAGAATAATGCTGGATGGTGGGCTGATGGTCAAATTGATGACAGTTCATTTGTTGAGGGCATTCAATTCTTGATTAAAGAAGGATTGATGAAAATCCCTGTGACCGAACAGGGTTCAACAACTGCCAACAAAATCCCAGATTGGATTAAGAACAATGCTGGATGGTGGGCTGATGGTCAAATTGATGACAGTTCATTTGTTGAGGGCATTCAATTCTTGATTAAAGAAGGATTGATGAAGTTATCAAGTTAGGATAAAAATTTCATCTGATTTTCAGTATTATGGAAAAGTAGTAGATTTATTTTCAAAGAATTTTACACATATGCATGTCTAAATTTTTACTTGTTGCTATGGGTGGGACCTTTGATATTATCCATAAAGGACATTTAACATTACTTTCAAGTGCATTTGATATTTCAGATAAAGTCATAATTGGATTAACAAGTGATGAACTTGCTGAAAAGAAAGGAAAAATCCTAATTCACAAATATGAAAAACGACTCGAAAATTTGACAGTAGAACTTTTAAAAAAATATCCTAATACTTCTTTTCAAATTAGTAAACTGAATAATGATTTTGGACCAGCAGTTTTAGAAAAAGGAGTTCAAGCACTTGTAGTAAGCGATGAAACTAGCAATCAGGGTATCATCTTAAATAAATTACGTGCAGAAAAGAAACTTCCACCTGTTGAAATTATTACAGTTCCTATGTTTTTGGCAAAAGATGGAAAAAGAATTTCTACTACTCGAATAAAAAATTCTGAAATTGACATCGAGGGAAACTTGCTTTCAATTGACAAGTAGCTTGTCTAACTTTGAGTATTCGTAATAAAACAAAATTACTTGATTGAGCCTAATGGCAATCATAAATCATATGATGAAAAAAATTGATACTGATGTATCAAATCTTAAACAGGGACTACATCCTGAGAATCTCTCATATTGGTATGATAAAATCATCAAAGAAACAATTGAGATGGCCCCTCCTTGGCTTCAGGATAAAATCAAAGTCCATCAAGATCCTATCCTTTCGATGAAATTTAATCTAGATATTTCAAAACGTGCAGTTAGATATTTCATGATAGTAGTTGACAATAATTTAGATGAGATGCCCTATTCTACAAAACTCTATTTTCTCAAAGTTCAGGAAATAATGTCTTCTGAAATGGATAAATCATTAGTCTGATGAGATTTTTTTATTTTAGGCACAAATTCAATCTGTAAGTATCTATAATCAAAAAGCTTAACCCAAAATACAGTGGAACTCTACAAATCAAAGTATTCGGATAAAAAAAATTCTAGAAGAGCATCTAATAGAGACAATGGTCCATCCCGTTCTTTTAGAAACTCTAGTAGGGATAGATACTCACGAGATGATAGAGGTTCAAGATACTCACGAGATGATAGAGGTTCACGAAAT
>NZ_MU078698.1 GCF_014078525.1 Nitrosopumilus sp. b3 | reverse complement strand
AAAGAAGTCATTGTTAGAGAAGCCGTTCCAACATCTCAAGCAAAACCAACTTCACAAGAACAGTTTGGACCTCAAATTATTAGAAATATCTCAATTGATGATGATCCTATGAAAGGAAACCCTGACGCATCAATTAACATTATTGAATTTTCTGACTTTCAATGCCCATTCTGTGCAAAATTTCATGAAACAACCCTTCCGCAACTAGAAGAAAACTACATTTCTACAGGAAAAGTAAATTTTGTGTACCGAGACTTTCCAATCCAGAGTATTCACCCAAATGCGATTCCTGCTGCACTTGCATCAGAATGTGCTGATGATCAAGGAAAGTTCTGGGAGATGCATGATGAGATTTTCAAAAATCAGAGAATATGGCAAGATCTAGAAATTCTGCAATCTGTTGCCCTCTTCAAACAGTATGCATCTAATTTGGGACTTGATGAAAATGCGTTTGACTCATGCCTAGACTCTGGAAAATACCTTGATGAGATTACAAATGATCTTAATGATGGTCGTGCATATGGCGTAACTGGAACTCCCGGATTCTTTGTTGGAAATGAGGAAATTGGATTTACTAAAATCATCGGAGCCCAACCATTTTCTGCATTTCAGAGAGTAATTGATGAACAATTAGATGGATAAAAAAGAAATTTTTAGACTCGTAGAGAAACTAATTATTGTTATTGAAGAACAGGTAGGGATATTCTAATTTAGTGATGAGGAATTATTGTAAATCCTACCTATCTGATGTTTACATTTGTAAAGTTTAGTTGATAAATAGGAAAAGACTCTACTATATTTTGTGCCTCATGAGTTAGATGAAATAGATGTCGGAATAGTGGCCTCATTACAACAAGATGGAAGAAAATCATTTAGACAAATTGCAAGAGAGCTTCAAATCAGTACTCCTACAGTACAAGCAAGATATCAGCGATTAGTCAATATTGGTCTGATCAAATCCATCTCACCTGTAATTGATTCAACAAATCTTGCCACTGAAGAAAAAGAGAAACTTGAGATATGTGACTGTCATGGATCCCATGATATGTCTTTGAAATCTGGAATGTCTGTTCAAATAAAATGTGATTTGTGTGATGGTCCAATTGGTGAAAAACCTCATATCTTAAAATTTGCAAATTTTGAGAGATTTTTTTGTTGCAATACCTGTAAAACGCAGTATAAGGAAAAAAATAAAGGCAGGATTCAATCTATTACTGAAAAATTCCAAAAAGAGTCAAAAAATAAATTCTTAAAAGCTGTTGCTTCTATCACATCACTTTCAGTAATTGGCGCTGGCGTTTGTATTAATCACGGAATAGAACACATATTTCACTCTGCAACAAACTTGGCATAACTAGAATAATTTTACAATTGTAAAACACTATTGTTATCTATCTTGAAATTACAGTCTTTGTGTATTAGATTGTCCTATTCATTTAGTAACAGATCAAAAATTATGCTTGGAGGAGTAGTTTTTAGCATTGTATTGTTTGCTGCAATTTCTATAGCCCTTCTGTCTCCTGTATTAGCACAAGACAGCTCCTACTCCTCTGAGAACCATTCAATGGTTTATGAACCAGAACTTTTAGACAAAAGTTTTTCTCTTATTGAACTTTTTGAGCGTTCAGAATTTGGAGTGGTAAGTATATCTGTTACAAAAACAGATGAACATGGTGATTCTAACGGTGTAGGATCTGGTTTTGTATTTGATAAGGCAGGTCACATTATTACAAATAATCATGTGATAAAAAATGCAAAAAAAATATCTGTAACTTTTATTGACGGGACGTCTTATCGTGCAAAAGTTATAGGAACTGATCCTTATGCTGATATTGCAGTAATCAAATTAGATGTGAATTCTGAAAAACTTTATCCACTACCTATAGGTGATTCCTCAAACCTTAAAGTGGGAGAACAAATAGCTGCAATAGGAAATCCTTTCGGTTTATCAGGCTCGATGACTTCTGGTATTATCAGTCAATTAGGCAGGTTACTGCCTTCTGGATCTGGATTCTCAATTCCCGATGTTATTCAAACCGATACTGCAATAAATCCTGGAAATTCAGGTGGACCACTATTGAACATGAGAGGCGAGGTAGTTGGAATAAACACTGCAATTTATTCTAATGATGGTAGTTTTTCAGGCGTTGGATTCTCAATTCCTTCAAATGTTGTTCTTAAAGTTGTACCAAAATTAATCAAAGATGGGGAATTTCAACATCCTTGGGTTGGAATATCAACTGCAAACATAACTCCGGATCTTGCAGAAATTTTGAATTTAGATTATGCAAAAGGAGTTTTGGTTATAACAATAGTCAAAGACAGTCCTGCACACAAAGCTGATCTTAGAGGTTCATCAGAAACTGCTGTTGCTGATGGAATTGAATACACTGTAGGTGGAGATATTATTTTATCAATTGATGGAAATGAAGTAAGAAAGATTGATGACATATTAACTCATCTGCAACGTGAAAAAAATGTTGGGGATACATTGAATTTGGGAATATTGCGTGATGGAAAAGCAATTAATGTAATTTTAACTCTTGAAAAGAGACCTGACTCATAAAATGGTAATACACAAGTACTATGTTTTATTTTCTTTTTTGTTTCTAATAATACCTTTTAATTATATACAAGCATATGATGTTAGAATTCCTGAATGGGTTTTTACAGCATATGAGTTTTGGACTGAAGAAAAAATTTCAGATAATGAGTTTACTA
The DNA here is from genome assembly GCF_014078525.1 of Nitrosopumilus sp. b3. Lineage (NCBI taxonomy): Archaea > Thermoproteati > Nitrososphaerota > Nitrososphaeria > Nitrosopumilales > Nitrosopumilaceae > Nitrosopumilus > Nitrosopumilus sp. b3. The sequence continues at coordinate 85,154 of NZ_MU078698.1, read as the reverse complement.
ATCTGTTAACATATTTGGAGAAATGGGGAATAGTTGAGTTTCCTTTAGATGAAAACTACGATATCGCAACAAATTTTTTACTCTACATTAATGAAACTCAAACTATAAAACAATTATCTTCTTGTAGTTCTGATTGGTATGTAACAGGTTATTTCATTCCTTTAGAACAAGAATTTTCTGAGAAATTCATTACTATTGTCATCAATGAAAAAATGAGAGAGTTTCGACAAGACTTTGTCGATACAATAAAAATAGAGGGCTGGGGTAAAACACTTTCTGGGGATTATTTGGGATGGTATGATGATTCATTTCATATTGCAAATAATGCATTAGACTTGGATGGAGAAATTCTCAAAGTAGGAAAAATAGCAGTAGATACTACAGTAATTTATCATGATGCTAAAGTGACAATTCCATCACTTCCGGAACCTTGGAATGAAACTATCTTTATTGCATCAGATGAAGGAACTGCCATCAAAGGAAAACATATTGACATATTCACAGGAGAAGGAAATAATGCAAAAGAAGAGGCATTCAGGATAACAGGATTCAACAATAAGGTATGCATAAATGATTGATAAAATGATACTTTTCTCGGCATTCTTTTCATTTATTATTATTCTTTTTATAGAATCTGATTTTGTAGAAGCAGTTCAAGACAATAAATTACAGAATGAGGGAAATCTTGAAAATACTATAGAAATATCATGTAATTGCATTGCTTTTAGACTAGATGATATTCAAGATTATTGGTTAGATGATATTCAAATTGAATTAATCAGGATATTTTACGAACGAGAAATCCCATTAACTTTAGGAGTTTTAGGAAAAAATTTTGGAAATGATGAAAAATTAATTTTAGAGATCAACAATATGGTCTTACAAAATTCCTTATTTGAGATAGCAAATCACGGATGGGAACATGAAGACTTTACAAAATTATCTGCAGATGATCAAAAAAAACTATTAAAAAAAACAAATGAAAAATTGCAAAGTTTTTTTGGAATATCTCCAGAAATTTTTATCCCACCATTTAACAACTTTGATGATGAGACAATTCAATCTATGAAGGCTGTTAATATGACTTATCTTAGCTCAAGTATTGTGAAGGGAGATAAACCACCTTTTCCCTTAAAAAATTCTAATTTTTACAGATTTCCCGAAACAGCTACTTTGGGAGAATATAGTTTTGATCTAGATAGATTTGTAGGAGTAAAAAAAGAGAAAGTTATAGAAGATATTGAAAAAAGTATTGATAATTACGGTTTTGCCGTGATAACTATGCATCCTCAAGAATTCTCTATGATAAAAGATGGGAAAAATGTGAATGAACTTAACATAGATCAAATAACTGAATTAAAAGAATTATTAGATGAAATTCAAGAATATAATATTAAATTTGTCACACTAGACAAAATTAATCAAAATTCAAAAGAGAATTCAATTCCTCAATGGATTAAAAATAATGCCGAATGGTGGGCAGCAGGAAAAATTGATGATCAGACATTTATCCAAAGTCTACAATATTTAGTCAAACAAGGAATTCTCATTATTCCTCAGAATTAATTTTCTCAAGTAATTCCTCTTTTTTTGGAATGCCTGTGAATTCTAATCTATCATCAATGACAATTCCTGGTGCAGTAAATATTGGATACTTTTCCAAGTATTCTGGTTTTTCTGTTACATCAATTATATCATATGGTATTTTCATCTCATCGAACATTTTTTCAACTACCTTGCAGTTTCCACAAGATGGCGTTGTAAGAATCTCTATCTTATGATTCATTTTCAAATTGTTCCGGATTATTCTCAAATGCCCACCTACAACTAGCACAGCAAAATCGATACTCCTTTCCATTGTGTGTTAATGTTTCTCCTTTCTTATCGATTTCCATTCCACATACTGGATCTTTCATATATTCACCCCCTTCAGTCTACGAACAGAACGTACAAAAATTGGACTCAATATCAGTATTGCCAACAAAGCATTGTAAAAGATTTTGAGATCAATACCTTCAACATGTCCATGATCATGTTCATGCTCCTCCATCTCAAATTCTGCAGGAATTGGAGTCATTTCAATGAGTGAGTTCCATCCTTTATGGATGAATGTTTCCTCGTACCACTCATGACCTTCTGGTAGTCCGTTGATAATCAAAAAGGCACCGATAATTATCAGCATCCAACCTGATGCCCTCTCAATTGATTCTCTTTTGACTGTGAGACTCTTTGTAGCATTAATTCCGATTACTGCAAGAACTGACATCAGTATCAAAGGAATTGCTCGTCCTACTCCATGAACTACTCCTAACGAAGCCCCTATCTCGATACTACCAGTACCTGCAATGTAAATTAAAAGCCAATAAAATAATGGATTAGGACAACCTACTCCTGCATTACCTAACAAAAGACCCATGAAAAATGATTTAGTGTATTCTCCACGCTTTTGAATAAACTTTGGAGTTCCTGAATATGATGGTAATTTTAGAGAAATTATTTTTAGTTGTGACAATCCAAAAACAAATGCCGCAATACCTGCAATCAAAAACATTACAGTTGATGCTTGATCCAATGATGCACTTTGTCCTATTGCTGCTATTGCTATGCCATAAACTGCAATAGTTATTGTTAATCCTAATCCAAAAAGCAGTGCCATGGATAATCCCTTCTTGTATCCTTTACCCATACTCAATGGGACAATGATGAAAACAAGTGGTAATGTGCATGGCAAAACAATCATGGACAGACCAGCTACATACGCAATCACTATCCATGAAAGATATGTTGCATGTTCTTTTCCATCAATAGTAATTACGGTTCCTAATGAAAATATAATTCCAAGAAAAATTAATGAAAATAATACAAATGAAATTATTACCATTGATTTTTTTGCAATCACTATTGAAGACATGTCATAATTTCATTATTTTGATACTTAACAAGTAGACTTTACAAATGACAAATAACTATTTCCTAATTAATTCCTGTTATTTTCTTGTTATAACATGGATTCAATTATTTTTTCAAATACTGAATAAGGTTGTGGACCGTTTACTTTCTCCTGAATACCTTCTGGCCCTATAATGAAAAACGTTGGAGTACCTATTACTCCGTTTCTTTGTGCCTCATTAGTGTTGAATTCGACTCGTTTCTGATATTTAGCAGAATCAAGACAACTGACAAACATATCCATGTTTAATCCAAGATTTGAGGCATATCCTTTCAAACTGTCTGAATTTGCCCATCCATTATCAATTGATAATTGATTAGAATACAAAAATCCATGATATTCCCAGTACTTTCCTTGCTCCTCTGCACAATAAGTTGCAATGGAGGCAGGTATGGAATCTTTTCCTAAGAATGCAATATCAACAAAAACTAATTTCACTTTTCCTGTATCTATGTAATTGGATTTGATGTCTGGTTTTGTATTGAGAAACCATTTTTTACAATTTGGACATTGATAATCTCCAAACTCAATTATGGTGATTGGTGCATTAGAGGAACCCATAATTGGTGAGGCAAGCGAGGTATCAACAGTACCAATTTTTCTATTCATGTCAAGATTTATGGATTCAGAATTAGGGTTCTGATAAAATAAAACAAGAACTACTATTATCATAGCTATACTTGATGCATAAATGAGATGTTTAGATTTCACTTTCTCTCTAAATCCTCCATTTTAATATTTTAAAAAAACTAGACATACTTAATCATCATACTTTACAAATGAAAATCTGATTTAGAATCTACTTACTTCCACAATAATTTTTCCTGTCATCCATGGATGTGGCTGGCAGTGATAAGGAACTTCTTGTGGTTCAGTAAATAAGAACTCATATGTATCCCCTGGTTTTAAGACTCCGTTAGAGCCAAAGTCTCCACTGTAACTATCAGTAGTTCTATGATCAGGAGTTACTGTATGCGCTGTATTGTCATTATTTTGCCAAATTACTTTGTTGCTAATCCCCAATAACACATTTGCATTATTTGGAACATAATTCTCATTTCCTTCAACAACAGCACCAGGAACAATTTTAATTTCAAAATTTTTATCCGGATTTAAAATTTCTTCAGATACGGATGGCTTTGCTAATGATTCTGGAAGATAAAATGAAGTGTAAAAGATAAAAACACCTGACATGCCAATTATTAATGCAATTACACCTATACCATATGCATGACTTGAAGTGTGAATATTCAATACAAAATTTATCAAACTAATATATTTAATATGAATACTTTACAATTGTAAATATTATAAAACTAAGAACGCTTCTTAGTTAGATATAACACTCCTACAATTATTCCAATACCTGCTGCCATGTAAAATGGAAACATTGCAAATACGTTCTTTGCAGGATTGCCAGAAAGAAATTCTACAATCATACTTCCAGAGTTTACTGCAGGAGGATCAGTAGAACCTTCCTTTCCATAAACTGAATACGAATCAATTGCAAATGTGCCAATATCCAAATTGGTTACTACAATTCTAGCTCCATTATTGACTGTTAGTCCTGCTCTATCAGTATATGATATGATAGATTTTGCTTGTGGATACCAGCCTCTATCAAGATCTTTATGAACTACAATATACCCTTCTTTTGGAGTTTGAACAGCTACCCAAAACTTTTTGTCAGGTTGAGATCCCATACCGACTTCAATAAATTCATCATGAGTCTCTTGATCGTATAATCTAAGAACTGCATTTCCGTTTGGATTTGCATATAGTAAATTATTATCAATAGTTACTTGCCAGCTAACAGCATGAACATCATCAAGGAATATCACTGGTGCTTCTCGCAATATTCGATTGAATTCATCTGAAGGAATATCTATTATATCTATAAGTAATGATGGATTTGTTAATTCCTGTGCAAATGCAGGAGNNNTTAGATACTTCACAAGCTAGAACAAATTTGATTGAATAAAAATCTAATCAACAAATGGTTTTCAATAAAAATTATTTTTATCATTAATTTTTTCAGGATTATTTTTGAAAATTAATATTGTGATTTTTTATTAGTTAATAATTTTACAACTGTAAAGTATAGACATTAAATATATTTTTGATATACCCTTTACATGCTTTGTAACTTTGTTCGTTTCAACATGTTATTGAGCAAAAACATTTTGAAGGGATTTTTTATGGAATTCTAGTCCTAGAAGGAATTCCCCTCTTCAAAATTTTCCTTTTTTCGACTTTGCATTTGTAAAGTATATATTTTTAATATCAAAAATACATTGAAAAATATAGAATGATAAATCAATCTGTTTGGATAGGAATAACCGTTGGCGTATTCTTTGTGGGTTTGGTAGTTGGAATTGGTGTTTTTTCAAATACAATGAATATTGGCAATATGCCAATGCAAAACCAACAAACAATGATGATGCAAGATTCCCAATTTAGACAGGATATGATGGATTCTATAATGCAGGATTCTGATACCATGAAAACATGGATGCAAAATACTCAGCATGCAGAAGATATGGGAATAATGATGAGGGAAAATCATGATTTTGCTATGCAAATGATGTCTACCATAATTGAAGATCCAAGTATACGATTGCAGATGTTAGGTCACTTGACAGAAAATCAAGAGGCCATGGAACAAATGAGAGGTATGATGGGTTCTGGAATGATGACAAGTAGCATGACTGAAGGTATGATGAATTCTGGAATGCAAGGTATGATGAATAAAGACATGATGATGCAAATGATGCAAGATCCAGAAACAAGAGAAAAAATGATTCAGATAATGTCTACACATGTTAATGAAATGCAAAATTTACTATCTTTGGAACTAACAGATGAAGAATTTAATATAGAAATGACGGATTTGATGCAAAAACATATGGACGAAATGCAAGATCTAATGTCTAAACAACCTATGCATCAATCAATGAAATAGCAGAAAATAATCATGAAAAAGACAACCAAAGTTGGTTTAACTGTAATCCCTATTGCAATATTGATTGCAATGTTTTTGATCTTATTTCCATTTGAATATTCGATTTCATTTACATCTGAAAGTGAACCTGATAAAATTTCTATAGAGACAAATTTGGATATTCTATCTTCTACAACTTCTCCTGTAATTGGCTTTCCTGACGCATTAGTAACTATAATTGCATTCAATGACTATCAATGTCAAAATTGCAAATTGTGGTATGAAAATGATTATCCTGAAATTTCAAAAACTTTGATTGAAACTCAGAAAGCAAATATTGTGTTTGTAGATTCATTACCTCTGGGAAGTAATTCTATTTTGATGTCTGAGGCGACACTTTGTGCCAATGATCAAAACATGTATTCAGAATATCAAAAACTATTGTTTACATCACAAGAAAAAATAGATAGTTGGGGAAAACCTACACAATTAAAGGAATTTGCAATGGAATTAGGTCTTGATTTGGGATTATTTGAAGAATGTTTGGATTCTAGAAAATATGAAAATGATATATCATCAAACATTGAATATTCAAAAAATTTTGGAGTAGAAAAAATCCCATTATTCAAAATTGTTAATTTTGAAGGAAATGAACATATTCTCAAAGGCGGACTTTCAAAGAATGTTTTTGAAAGTACGGTAGACCGATTCCAATAATATATTTTTAGATTACGTGATTAATACCAAACACAGTTTCTTTTTTCATGTATTTCTCTTCTAGCTTTATTTCCTCTTGGTGTAATGCGTAATTTTACACTACAACAAGGGCATCTCACTCCTGCATATGTTAGAAATTCTTCACATACTGGACACATTTTTTGCCCATTTTCATATCTGTGTCGCCCTTCATACCCTATAGCTTTGAATTTAACACAAATTCCTTTACATGTACTTACCATGTTATAGTTACTTGGATATTTTTTCGATATTTAACTAGGCTATGTTACATTTGTAAAGTGAATTAAATTAATACATGTTAATCATAAATTATACAATTGAAAATTAATAAAAAAACAATTATTTTACTTGGATTAATTTGGTTCATCATAACATTACCATTACCTTGGATTGTTAACAATCCTGACGTTTCGGAATCTTCTTTTTTTACAATATTGGGAATAATTGGAATCATGTCTATTCCATTTGTAATGTTGGGAGTTGCTTGGAGTCTAAAGCCCGAATTAACAACTTGATTTCTTTACAGTTGTAAACTTACATCATTAAGTATGATTTGATTTTTTCTTAAGTGTATTGATTTCTATCATAAAAAATTAAAAAATATTATTATGGTTTTGATTAAAAAATGAATAAATTAAAAATTAAAAATAATTTTGTAACACGACACCTGCTAATAGGGACAATTGCAATTTCTCTAACATTTGTTTTTTGGTTAGCTCACTATGACTGGAATGAAGATATGAGATTATGGCGTGCTTTTGGTGATGCCGGGTATTCATTACTCTTTATGACTCTGATTATTGGGCCATTAAGTAAATTGTGGTCACATTCAATTTTTTTACTTTCATGGAGAAGAGAAATTGGAATCTGGTTTGCAGTATTGGCAATCATTCATGGCATCTTAATTGCAAATGGATGGGCAAATTGGGATGTTGCAAAGTTTTTTGGATATGAGTTTATTCCTCAATTAGGCAGAATTGCACGATTAGAACCTGGGTTTGGACTTGCAAATACATTAGGATTTGTAGCATTTTTGTGGATTGTAATTCTGGCCATTACTTCATCCAATAGAGCAATGAAATGGTTAGGTGCATCATCTTGGAAATGGATTCACACTGGCTCGCATATTGTTTTTTATCTTGTTGCCATTCATACATCATATTTTCTTTTTATTCACTATACAGAATCTTTTCACAAAACAGTACCTCCTCAAAGCACATTTGTAATACCATTTATTCTAATGAGCATTACTGTTCTTGCTTTACAAATTTCCTCTTACATCAAAGTTGTAAGAGCAAGAAATAGAAGAATTGTCCAAAAATAACATTATGTTTTCTAGTTTTTGTGAAATTCCTATTGATTATTATATAAAAAATGAAAACTGATGGTACTTTGAAGATTTATCCATTATTATTCTGTTTATTATTTTAACAAAATAATGTCTTACTGTATGTTTTGTAATTTCTTGTATCTATGAATTTCATTATGATCTGAAGATATTTCTATTACAAATTAGTCAGAATTTTTTGAAGTATGTTTCATCGAATCTTGGATTTCTTTAAGCTTTGACAAAATATTTTCTTTGTCTTCTTTACTAGTTTCTTCCAATTTTTGAATTCTTTTCATAATCTTTTCATGTTGTTCTTCGTTTGTCATGTCTTGTTTTCCATGAATAAGTCGTGTACGAATTAATGATGCACCAATAGTAGAAATAAAAATTCCCAATATTGAAATTCCAATAAACATAAAGACAACACCAATCATTCTTCCCAAATCTGTTATTGGGACCACATCCCCATAACCAACTGTAGTAACAGTAGCTGCTGTCCACCATATCGCATCAAGCATTGTTTTAATCTCTGAATCTTCATGTGGCGATTCAATTAGAAAAATCACTACAGTTCCTATCAGCAGTATCCCTGCTGATATTACAAGTAGGTGAACTAACATGTGCAAATTATCATATCTCCATTGATCATATTTCTAGGATCTTTTGCCAAGCCATTTTGTTACATCAGGCCATAATTTCGCATGGGCTTTTTTGCTTATGCACAAGCCTACATGCCCTGTTGGAAATTCAATTAATTGCTTATCTGTACTTTGGATGTTGTTCATAACGGATCTGCTGGATTCCGGAGGCACCAAGTCATCCTTTAATCCAACAATATTAAGAACTGGCATAGTTAGATTGTTTAGGTCAATTTTTTCAGAACCTACGTTTAATTCGTTTTTGATCAGTAAATTCTTCTTGTAAATTTTATTTACAATCTCCCTGTAAATCTCCCCTATGATAGGTCTGCTGTCATACAGCCATGTTTCAATTGCAAAAAATTGCATTATTTCTTCAGGATTTCGTGGTTTGCTAAAAAATGTCCAGTACTTTAAAACTGCATCAACAGGATTTCTTAAAATAAATGCCATGTTGATCAAAGATCCTGGCACATTTCCTAGAGTATCTACAAGATGATCAGCATCAATATGTCTTGTAAAGTTTTCAATGACAGTATCTGATTTTTCAAAATCTATAGGAGTGGCATGAAGAATCAAATTCTTTACTATTTCTGGATGTATTGATGCGTAACCTAATGCAAAAATTCCGCCCCAGCAATAACCAAAAAGAGATATCTTCTGTTGACCAGATACCTCCAGTACTTTCTTTACTGATTCATCTACGCAGTGTTGTATGTGATCTTCAAGTGTCATTTTTTTAATAGAAGAGTCAGGCGTTGCCCAATCAGTAGCATAAACATCAAAACCCTGTTCCAACAAATTTTTAATCACACTTACCTTTGGAAATAAATCTAAAATGTAATGTCTGTTAATCAATGAATACACAACAAGTATTGGAGTTGCAAATCTTTTTTTGACTATTGGTTTGTAGTGAATAATCTGAAATCCGTCATGCATTTTGATTATCTCAGATGGACTTCTGTTGATGTTATCACGCATAGGCTCTAGCAGTTTATTCCAAGCTGCAAAATTATCCATAAAATTCTGATAAGAACGATTTATTCCAAAATATTTGAAGAGGGATAATGTGGCATCTAAATAGTCTGCAAGACTAGAACAAAATTTCTCTTTTCGGAGTTCTCCACGTAAGGTTTTATCAAAAGACTTTCGTGTGACATCTATTGTTTCTTTTGAAATTCTCTTATTTGGTATAGAACTTGATGATTTTGAGATTGAATTAAAAAAAGATGAATAGTATTCTAAGGAAAAAGTATTCCACTTTGATAAATAATCATAGTATTGTGTGGTGAAGCTCTGTTTTTGCATGTTCAGTATCCATTTTTAGGGTATACATGTTGCACTAACAACAACCACCCCTAGGTTTGTCATGTTTTTCTTTTGCTTTTTTCTCCAAATATTTTTCAACACATGTATTTGAACAAAAATGTTTTCTAAATCTTTTGATGCTAGATTCATCTGCATCCATTCCACATATTGGACAATGTTTTTTGAATCCAAACATTATATTTGCACCTCAAACATATCCATTAATCCTCTCTGTTGGTAATTAATACAACTGATGATTTCCATATTTGATTTCATTTCTAAATTAGAAATTATCATATTTCAATACTGTGTTTTACAATTGTAAAGTTTTTTTAATTTTGTGAAAAACATATTGAAAGTTATTAAAAATGCGTTCAAACCAAATAAAGAAATTCCGATATATCTTGATATTATGTTTTGTCTGAACAATATTAAATCAAAATGACCGTTGCTGTTTCTAAATCATCTTCAGATGTATTGTGGAAGTTAAAAATTCTCACATTCACTTCTGGTGCAATCATAATGGCATTGGAGATCGTTACAAGTAGAATTCTAACTCCTTTCTTTGGTAGTACCATTTACACATGGGGAAGTCTTATTGGAATAATTTTGAGTGGCTTAAGTTTAGGTTATTTTTTGGGAGGTCGAGTATCAGATAATAATCCAAAACTTGAGAAGATTTGTGCAATTGTTTTTTCAGTTGGATTGTTTATTGTAGGGATTCCATTTTTTGCTTCCACTATTCTTGATTTTTCTATGACTGCTTTCCCTGTAACTCAATACACTCCTTTAATTGCAACCTTTTTGTTGTTGATGCTTCCATCTGTTTTACTTGGATTTGTTTCTCCATATGTGATTAAGCTTGGAACAAACACATTACAAAACATTGGAAATGTTTCAGGCAATCTCTATTCTCTTGCTACTGTAGGCAGTATTTTTGGTACATTTGTAACCGTCTTTGTTTTGATTCCAAGTCTTACAGTAAATCAGATAATTTTTGGATTAGGAATTATATTGATTACAAGCTCATTAATTGGTCTAAAAATTACGCCTAAAATCATTGCAGTTGCAATAGTAATTGTTTTGATTGTGCCTTGGTCTTCATTATCTGTACACCCATTTCCACATAATGGTATTCTTATCTATGAACAAGATACTCTCTTCAGTCATTTAGATGTTGTAGAATTTGGGGATAATCGGAGTTTGTATCTTGATGGTATGAGACATAGCTCAATGAATTTGAATGATCCTCTTGATTTGGTAATAGATTATACCGAGTATTTTCATCTAGGAATGTTGTTTAATCCTACAGCAACAAATGTTCTATTTATTGGTGGAGGTGGATTTACAGGTCCCAAAAATTTTCTTGAATTATATCCTGATACAAAAATAGATGTCATTGAAATTGATTCAGATGTAATTGAGACCGCAAAGACATATTTTTACTTGAAAGATGATTCAAGACTTCAAATATTCAATGATGATGCACGAAATCATCTTTCGACATTTGACAAGAAATATGATTTGATTATTCTAGATGCATATTCCTCAAACTATGTTCCATATCATTTGATGACCAGTGAATTCTTTGAGACTATTGAAGATCGACTTGAATCAGATGGTATTATTATATCCAATTTCATTGGTTCTCTTGAAGGGAATCATTCTCAATTGATTAGATCTATCTATAAAACAATGAAAGAAACATTTCCTGTATCATATGTTTTCCCAACAGAAGTAAGACCTACAAACGTTCAAAACATAATGATAGTTTCATCAAATAATCCATATCTCTTTGATAGGATGGAATTTTTGGATAGAGCAAAAAACAGTCCATCGGATTATCTTGTAAATGAGCTAAGCAAACAAGAACATTTCTATCAAGGAGTTATCGATACATCAGATGTTCCATTTTTAACTGATCAGTACAATCCATCTGAAGTTCTAATAAATCCCATCACAGGTAGGATCTATGATGAAAAATCTCAAATCAAACAAATTGAAAAAAACAATACAATGGAAGATTCTACTAATCTAACATTAGGAATAATACTATCCAGTATTGCAGGGATTTGGTTACTTTATTTTAAAAATAAAATTTGGTCAAATAAGAATCTCTCCAACTAAATCTTGCAATCTTTTTAATCTAGGTAAGGAAATGTGTGTTTTTCTAGAAAGTTGCTTCAAGTCAGCAGTCAAAAGATCCTTTGCAATCATAAATTTGATGTCAGAAAATGCCCTTAACTCTATTTTATTGAGATTTAACAGTGTAATTGGATACAATCCTTTCTTGTCAATCATTTTTTCTAAACTTTCTCCTGAAGGGTGTTTCCAACATAACAAATTTTGGCCTATGCAAGTAGCATACTCAAGTGCATCATCGGATAATTTTGTGTTACATGATAGAATCTCTTCATCAAAATTCTCACGTAAGTCTAAAAATCTTGCATGTGTGTAAAGAGACTCCTTTAGGCTTGTATGTATTCCCCTTCTGTGATGATATTTGCATTCTACCATGAATCTTTTGTCTTTTAGTTTAGCAATCACGTCTATCTCATGCTTTCCACATTTTCCATGGATTTCTTTACGAACTCCTTCAATTTCATAACCATAATTTGAAAGAATTTGACTGATAAATGACTCAAAAGGAAAACCTGCTGGTCCCATTTTCATTATTGACTCTTTTAATCTATATTTGTGACTGATAATGTTGCCTCTGTTAATTTTTGAAATATTTTTCAGTACAATTCTATACACATCTTTTGTACTAAATCCACTATGAATCAAATTCATCGTGTCATTAGCAATTTTTTTGGCATCTTTTCTACTTGTACCAGCCCTAACACATGTTCTGATTATTTTGTTAGGATCGAAAAGAACTCTACGTCCATCTGCCTTAATAATGTGAATTTTTTTCATTGAGAAACCTTTGGTGTTTCTGCCTTAAATGCGATAATTCCTCCAATTATTCCAATTACTCCTCCAACAAAAAATCCCCCCATCTCGATAATGCTAACTGCAGAAAAAACAATAACAATAACCCCTAACATTTTTGTCACTTTGAATTTTCTCATTAGTATTCCTGCTACAGTGACAAAAGTACCACATATACTCAAGGCTAAAATAATGGTTTCAAGATTTGGTGTGAGAAGTTTTGTGGGGCCTAACATCCAAGTCAAATTAGATGATAATGCCAAATGCCATTGTGATATTACAATTCCTGAAAGTAAAATCAAAACTCCAGCAATTATTGAAAGTTGATAACTCCACACTTCGTATTTTGTTTTCTTTGTAAGGGTCATTATTTTTTAAACTATCTTACAATTAACACTGGGCAATGAACTTGTTGTGAAACCCCATTTGCAACGCTTCCAAGCAAAACTTTTTTCCATCCTGTTAATCCATGAGATCCCATTACAACAAGATCAACTTTGTTTGCTTTTGCATATGTAACTAGTTGTTTTACTGTTGAATCTGTAATGAATACATCAATAGAAGTGGAAATTCCTGCTTTTTTTGCGTCATCTTTTAGTTCAGACATTTTATCCCCTATGATATTTTTTGCAGTTTTAAAAATTTCTTTATTTATGCCGTTATTCAAATAACTCGCTCCTGTATCTGCATGACTTAGACATGAAACCACATTGATTTTAGAATCATATTTTTTTGCCACATCTAATGCAATCTTAAATGCATGATTGGAATATTTTGACCCATCCCATGGCACTAAAATATTTTGGAACAACATGATTGAATGCTTTTGTCTGAAGTTAATTTAATGCTTTTATGATTATCGTCATTGACATCAAATCAACTTTACAATTGTAAAACACAGTATTGAAATATGATAATTTCTAATTTAGAAATGAAATCAAATATGAAAATCATCATTTGTGTTAAAAGGTGAATCATATTGATCAAAATTATCGGAGATTAAAATGGCAAAAGATCCAGTATGCGGAATGATTGTAAATGAAAAAACAGGACTGTCTTCTGATTTTGGTGGAAAAAAATTCTACTTTTGTAGTCCTACTTGCCAGAAAACCTTCACAGAGCCTGAAAAAGAACTTTCGAGAATGAAGAAGCGAATCTATGTGGCCACCTCTGGAGCTTTAGCTCTTGCAATAATCCGTGGTGCCCTTTATCTTGGCGTTGCCGCTGGTGCAATCACAGTCACATGGGTTCCTTTTCCCGAGATACCATTTCTTTCATACGGTTTACTTTTGTTCATAATTGTGACACCAGTACAATTCATTGGCGGATGGACGTTCTATGTTGGAGGATATCATGCAATTCTTAAAAGAACTGCAAACATGGATTTGTTAATTTCAATTGGAACACTTACTGCATATATCTACAGTACAATCGTCTTGTTTTTCCCTGATCTAATTCCTGGGGAAGAAAAATATGTCTACTTTGAAGTTTCTGCTGTAATTATTGCCTTTGTTCTTTTAGGAAAATACATGGAAGAGGCAATAAAAAAGAAAAGCTCATCTGCTGTAAAAAAATTACTTGATCTGAGTCCGCCCATGGCAAGAGTGATTCGTGATGGAACAGAAATTGAAATTCCCTCTAACCAAATTAAACTAGACGAAATAATGATTGTAAAGCCTGGAGAGAAAATTCCCACTGATGGGATTATAATTAGTGGTGAGTCATCAATTGATGAAAAAATGATAACGGGGGAAAGCCTACCTGTAGGAAAAAAACCAGGTGACCAAGTCATTGGCGCTACTGTAAATAAACAAGGATTACTTCACATCAAAGCAACCAAAGTAGGGAAGGAAACTGCATTATCTCAAATTGTTCATGTTGTAGAGCAAGCACAATCTTCTACTGCCAAAGTACAACGAATGGCTGACTCTATTGCAGCAAAATTTGTTCCATCCGTTATAGGTGCTGCTGTTGTAACGTTTCTGATATGGTATTTTGTTATGGGTGATTTTATTGCAGGAATGCTAGCATTTGTTGCCGTAATGATTATTGCATGTCCTTGTGCACTTGGGGTGGCCACACCTGCCGCATTGATGGTTGGAGTTGGAAAGGGTGCAGAATCAGGAATTCTAATCCGAGGTGCTGAATACTTGGAACGTTCACAAAAAATCAACACTATAGTATTTGATAAAACAGGTACCATAACAAAGGGAGAACCAGATGTTACAGATATTGTATCTCTGAACGAACTAAGCGAAAGACAAATTCTTGAATATGGTGGAACCGTAGAATCAGGTTCAGAACATCCTATTGCTCAAGCAATTGTAAACAAAGTAAAAGAAATGAAAATCCCTCTTACAACTCTTGAAGAATTTGAATCATTAAATGGTTTGGGAGTTAGAGGTAAGGTTCATGGGGAAAAAATCTATGACGGAAACCGTCAGATGATGAAACAGTTTGGAATTGATACTAGTTTTGCTGAACAAAATATGGAAAGACTGGAATCTGAAGGAAAGACTGCAATAATGATTGCAATTGATGATAAAATAGAGGGGATAATTGCAGTTGCAGATTCTTTAAAGGAAACTTCTCAGATGGCAATCATTGCACTCAAAGATCTTGGAATTGAATCAATTATGATTACAGGTGACAATGAAAAAACAGCCAAAGCAATAGCAAAAAGAGTTGGCATTGAAAAGATTATTGCAAATGTTTTACCTGCAGATAAAGCCAAAGAAATCAAAAAACTTCAAGTACAAGGAAAATTTGTTGCCATGGTTGGGGATGGAATCAACGATGCGCCTGCTTTGGCCCAAGCTGATATAGGGATAGCAATAGGGAGTGGATCTGACATTGCAAAAGAAACAGGTGGAATTATCCTGATTAGAGATGATCTAATGGATGTCTCTCGTGCAATTCGATTGAGTCGAGCAACTATGAAAAAAATCAAGCAAAACCTGTTCTGGGCATTTGCATACAATACTGGTGGAATACCTGTTGCTGCTCTAGGGTTACTGAGTCCAATTTTTGCTGCAGCCGCAATGGCACTAAGCTCAATTTCAGTCATTGCAAACTCTTCTATGCTTAAACGATACAAAATTACCAGTGGAGAAGAAAAAATAATGAAAAATTATCAATCTCAACAACAAAAACTTGAGGCTACAAATTAGATTTTCATGGAACTTAAAACTAAAATTTTAGGAATTGAATCAGGTGGGAAACCTTTTGTATTTCTTAATGTTTCTGATGCTGATGAGTTAGGTGTATCTGCTTCTGGAAGACTAAGAATAAAATCTGACCGGGAACTTACAGTGATAGTTAACATTTCGTCAGTTTCAGTTCAAAAAGGATATTTGGGAATTAGTGATGAAGTACAAAAATTTTTGAAATTAGAACAAGATTCTATTGTTGACGTTCAGATGTCACCCTTCCCAAAGTCTTTACAATTCATCCGTAACAAACTAAATGGAAAAAAACTCACTGATAGAGAAATTCATGAAATTGTAAATGGTGTTGTTAATGGAAATCTCAATGAAAGTGAAATATCTGCTTTTGTAACTTCATTGCATATTCAAGGCCTAAGTCTTGATGAAGCCACTAGCTTATCTTCCTCGATGGTACTAACAGGGAAGCAACTTTTTCTTAATGTCCCACAAATTGTAGACAAACACAGTATAGGCGGTGTTCCTGGTGACAAAACCACATTACTTGTTGTACCTATTATTGCAGCATCTGGATTGATCATACCAAAAACATCTTCTAGGGCAATTACATCGGCAGCTGGAACTGCTGATAGGGCAGAGACTCTGATGCCGGTTAATTTGGAAATTTCTGAAATGAAAAAAGTAATTCAAAAAACTAATGGTTGTATTGTATGGGGAGGAGCTTTAGATTTAGCACCTGCAGATGATATTTTTGTAAAAACTGAATATTCATTATGCATTGATCCATTGCTCTTACCTTCTATTATGAGTAAAAAGAAAGCCGTAGGGGCAACTCATTTGATAGTTGATATCCCCACGGGTCGAGGTGCCAAAATGAAAACAATTGGAGAAGCAGATCTACTTGCAAAAGACATAATTGAATTGGGCAAACGACTTGGAATGCACTGTCACTGTGTATTGACTTATGGCGAACAACCAATTGGAAATACTATAGGTCCATCTCTTGAGGCAAGAGAAGCTCTTAATGTTCTTATGAACAAATCTCAAATCCCTGATCTATTTGATAAAGTATGTCATGTAGCAGGTTCTGTTTTTGAAATAACTGGAAAAAAGAATGGGTTTGAATTGGCACAAGATATTCTTCTTTCTGGAAAAGCAGAAAAAAAATTAAGAGAAATAATTTCTTACCAAGGTGGACAATCTGAAATAAAGCCAGATGACTTTGTTATTGGCACAAATACATTTGAATATACTTCTGTGAATGATGGCCAAGTTTTATGGATGGATAACAACATAATGGTAGAAATAGCAAGAGCTGCAGGTGCTCCAAAAAACAAAGGTTCTGGAATAATGTTTAACAAGAAAAATGGAGACAAAGTTACCAAAAATGATCTTCTTTTCACAGTTTACTCTGAAAAATCTCAGAAACTCTCAAGAGTAGAACAAATTCTTGATGAAAAAATACCTATGGGAATAGGTGATAAAATGGAAATGCTAATCCATCAAGTAAAAGAGCCACCTGTTGTAAGAAGATCTTTTGTTTTGGACAGGTAAATTACCATTCTTGGATTGTCTTGGAAATAATTCTAGACAAATCAACAAATGCATGTTTTCCAGAAATAGAATTTGTACTAATAATTTTGTATACTCCTGCCTTTTTTAACCTCTTTTCGGCATTATCTGCCAGTACAGCATGAGTGCATGCAACATAAATTCTTCCGAGATTTTTCTTTTTAAGAAATTCTATTGCTTTTACTATGCTACCTCCAGTGCTTACCATATCATCTAACAAAATTATATCTTGAAAGTTGGTCTTGGGAAATTTGGGTGATTTAATGACTAATTTACCTGTATTTCGATTTCTTTGTTTGTTTAATGCAATTGAATTACAATTCAATATCTTAGCAAATTCTTTAGCCTTTTTTTTCCAAAAAAGATCAGGCGATACTATTAATGGATTCTTTAGTTTTATCTTTTGAAAGTAATCTGCAAGTAATGGTACTGCAGACAAATTCTTTGTTGGAATTTTAAAAAAATTTAATTCCTCATCACTATGGATATCAACAACAATTAATTTTGTTGCACCTGCAGCCTTGAACAGTTTTGCAATGACTGCTATTGTAATGATCTCGCCTTTTAAAAATTCTTTGTCCTGTTTTGCATATCCTACATATGGTATTACAGCATATACTTCAGATGACATTTTTCTTGCCTGATAAATTAATGAAAATGCTTGCACAAAATTTCTATCTACTGGCATGTGTGTTGATTGAACTACAATTACTCTTTGAGCTTTTATCATTCTTTTTATTGTAATTTTACTTTCACCATCAGAAAATATTTTTAATTCTGTCTTCAAGAATTTTGCATTTAATTTCTTTGAAATCTTTTGAGCTAAATCTTCTGATGATGGTCCTCCAATAACTACATATTTTTTCAATACTTGTGGTGTCTTATTATGTGTCTTAAATTTAATGAACTATTGAATATTTGAAATACTTGTTTACAATTGTAAAGTAACATAATTATCTCTAACAAAATTAAGACAGTTAATCTAATTGAAACTAAAATCTAATACAAAGTACTCTTTGCTAATAATTATTGGTGCAATTATATCATACTTTATACTTGTTAACGCAGACAAAATAGTACTTGGTTATCTGAAATGATTGAAGAAATCCTTGATCAAATTGGAATTATTTCACCTATATTGGTTATGGGGTTAGGGCTTGTAGTTGGCATACAACATGCCTTTGAACCTGATCATATGTCTGCAGTAAGTACTCAGATTTCAAAATCAAAATTAATGAAAATCTCTTCAAAACAACTTATCCGAGAATCTATTACAAAATCATCTTTATTGGGAGCAGTTTGGGGTGCTGGACACACTACTACGCTTGTTTTGATTGGTTTTTTGACATATGTTCTTGCAATAACAATACAGGATCAAATTTTCTTAGGACTAGAAATTATAGTTGGAGTGATGCTTGTATTTTTAGGCGTCACCACAATTCTTAATAAAAAAATTCAATTCAAACACAAACACCCTCATCAACACAAAGATGGAACCCTCCATCTTGATGAGCATGATCATGATGATTTTGATCATAGGCATACCCACAAATCATATCTGATTGGATTGATACACGGGTTGGCAGGAAGTGGAAGTTTTGTAGTATTGACTGCTGCAACTTTAGATAATGTAGAAATGGTATTGAGTTTTATTTTGATATTTGGAATTGGTTCTATGATTGGAATGGCTCTAGTTGGAAGCCTTATGGGAATTCCTCTTGTATTTGCAAGCAAAATTGGAATAATTCAAAAAACTTTCAGGTATGTAGCAGGAATATTCAGTCTGATAATTGGGTTTAACATAATGTATCAAATAGGAATTGTTGAGAATTTATTTAGATTTTAATTTAAGATATTTTAATCTTTCAAGAGTAAAACTCTCATTATGTTTACATTACAATAATTGAATTTTTTTCAAAATAAATTTCTTGACAATTGTAAATATTCCAACTTATTTATCATAAACGAATTTTTTCAAATGTAAAGATACCAATCTAAGTATTCCATATTCCTAAATCAGACAATGCACGAAAATCAAACCTGTGTAAATGTGTACAAAAAACAACTACTTTTGGAAGGAGGTGATAATGGAATAGAATAATCTGACCCTTTCCAAGTTTTTAATTTTTATAATTTTTCTAGATCATCATTTATTTTTACAATATTTTTTTCCAGATATTAACAAACTGAGTTTGTTTTTTAATTTCTTTATTTATAGTAATTTTTGATTCATCGTCAGCAGATTTCAACTGAGTTTTCAGTTATTTTTTTAACTCTTGATGTGATTTGAGTTTTTGTGTTGCATCCTTAAGTTTATTTCAGTGAAATTTTTGAGTTTATTTTAGTTAAGAAATTCAAAATATCCCTCCAATTTAATACATTACACTAAATCCACGAAAGACTTAGGACTAGGAATATCTGTAATTGCACTTAATTTTGGAACATATATCGTATATCCTGTATTTTTTTGGGTTTAAGATTTCAAAGTTTTTCAAACCAATAGAATCCACATCATATGAAAAAGGTATGCAGTGTTAAAAAAAATTGCAACAAAATAAAAGGGAAATGTTATATAAATAATTTTAAATTGAAAACCAGTTACAATCTCTCTTCATATATTATAATTACTGCTTTACTTTCAAGATTTTCAACAAAATCTAGTGCTATTTGTTGTTGCTTTTGTTGCAATAAATTTTCCTTAATCATAGATGTAACATCATCAAATTCAGTATTATTCCCAATTTGAGTTTTAATCATATCATTATTTTCATCAAAGAAAATTTTGATTTCCTCATCACTAACTTGTGTGTCCATATTTGAAATTTCATCAGTTAGCATTTTGTTTATGACAAGTTCATCATGGAATCGATCCAAAGTTTGATCATAAGTTGTTCCAAACTCTCCTAGTTTTTCTTCAAATTGTTCCTTTGAGAATCCTTGTTGAACATATGATGTAGTTAATTTTTCTTCGGCATCAAGCATAGTTATAACAATATCTCGTTTTTGTGCCTCTTCAAGCAGTAAAACCTTTGTAATAACCAAATTTAGTGCAGATTTACTATCTAGTGTTTGTCCTTGAGTAAATCCGGACTTGATGACATTGTTTACTTCCTCAGATCTTATTTCCTGACCATTTACCTCAGCGACAACAGGATTACTTTCAGTTTGTGATCCTAATTTTAAAATTTCAGCACTTGTGTTAAATTGTATATCTTTAGATTCGAAATTTGCAGAATATACCCCTATAAAAAAAGAAGACAATGAAGCAATGGATACTAGTACAACAACTAACCCAACAAAGGTTAATTTTTTCATTATCACATTATTGCGACTGTTAATTACGTTATCTTTAATTTCTTCTTCCAAAAGTTCTCATCATGTAAAATAACTTTTAATTTGTATATTTATTTACTGTATTTTACAATTGTAAAGTAATCTGTTGCATATGATCTAATAGATATTAACAGTACTAAAATTATTAGTAAAATCACCACAGGTATTTTTTCAGATTAAAAAATAGTATTGAAACTTATCATAACTTTTAGTTTACAATTGTAAAAGATATTATGAGTTTTTCTATTTTTGTAATTGTAAAGTGTAAAAACTAAATATCATAAAATCTGATGTTCTTTATGGTTAATTACGCCCATCCTGAAGTTTTAGTTGATACTGAATGGGTATCACAAAACCCCCCAAATGAAAATAGAAAATTAGTAGAAGTTGACTATGATCCCGTTAATGGATATCAAAAGGGTCACATTAAAGATGCAACTCTGATTTGGTGGAAACGTGACATTAATGATCCTGTTACAAGAGATATAATCAATAAAAAACAATTTGAGGCTTTAATGGCTAAAAACGGAATAACTGCAGATACTGAAGTAATTCTATATGGTGATTTTAACAACTGGTTTGCAGCATTTGTTTTTTGGGTTTTCAAAATTTATGGCCATGAGAATCTCAAAATCATGAATGGTGGAAGAAAGAAATGGGAATTAGAAAATAAAGATTACACTACTGATGAACCACAATTATCTCCAACAAACTATGTTGCACAACCTCCAGATGAAGGACTAAGAGCTTATCTATTTGATGTAAGTCGTGCATTAGATAAAGAAGATACTGTAATGGTTGATGTTAGATCTCCTGCAGAATTTACTGGTCAAATTACAGCTCCGCCAGAATATCCGATGGAACATGCACAAAGAGGTGGGCATATTCCTGGAGCAAATAATATTCCATGGGCAACTGTAGTCAATGATGCTGATGGAACCTTCAAAGCAGTTGAAGAGCTAAGACAAAACTATGAGCCAAAAGGTGTTACTCCTGATAAAGATGTGATTTGTTATTGTAGAATTGGAGAAAGATCTTCTCATAGCTGGTTTGTTCTAAAATACCTACTTGGATATCCCCAGGTTCGAAACTATGATGGTTCTTGGACTGAATGGGGCAACATGATAGGAAATCCTGTGGAAAAATAAACTAACAATTTTTTTATGTTTTAGGATTCCACATTACTAAATCTCCAACTTTGATATTATTCATATTGGTAAATCCCGCATTAACTTCCAAGACATATTTTGCAGCAATATTAGATACATAATTTGGACAAGGATCAGATAAACAAGGTTGTACATTTTCTTTTATGTCGATTATTCTAAAGTTTGTATCAACAAACAACAAATCTAAAGGGATTAGTGTATTTTTCATCCAAAATGAACGTTTTTTTTCACTCTCATATACGAATAACATACCATCATTCCAATCTAAACTAGATCTAAACATCAATCCTATGATTTGTTCTTGAAGATCGTCTGCAATTTCCACATCAATTACTATTGTAGTGCTATCAGAGTCTATTGATAATGTTGCAATATCTTGAATGTATGACGGAATGTCAACAATTTCAGTACAACTCAAAATATTAAAATTTCTTTCTTGTAATGAGCAATCATACATAATTTCAATTTGTAAAGTACCTAAAACAATACTTGCAATAACAATTACCCATCTATTTTTTGACATTAGAATACATTTGTTATTATGAATATTTTTTATTTATTGTTACTTAAAAAATTTCAAATATTTTACAATTGTAAATCAAAAGGTTGATTTGAAGATGATTTAATTATAGATAAATGAAACAAACAAAGGTTGCCACCATACTAATAATAATTGTAATCCCTCTCATCTCTTTTTATGTAATGAATGATTCAGAAGAAAACTTTACAGTACCAACAGAAAAAACAAAATTACAAGTTTTGACATCATTTTATCCATTGTATGAATTTACAAAAATGATAGGAGGAGACAAAGTTGATGTGGAAGTTCTGGTCCCACCTGGAATAGAACCTCATGATTGGGAGCCTACCATTAAAGACATTCAAAAAATGAATCAAGTAGATTTTGTTGTAATCAACGGATTGGGATTCGAGGAATGGGTAAGGGATTTAAGTAATTTTAAAAATTTGTCCATAGTCGATTCAAGCGTTGGGATAAAACCCATAATTAAAACAGAATCTAAATCCCAAACTATATCCTATGATCCCCATATTTGGTTAAATCCAAATTCTATGAAAAAACAGGTTCAAAACATTACTGCTGAATTGATAAAAAGAGATCCTCAAAATTTACAATTTTATAAAAAAAATTCTGAATCTTATTTACAAAAAATTAACGTTATTGATACAAAAATTAAAGATAGGTTAGAAGAATGCACAAAACGAGATTTCATTGCTTTTCATGATGCTTTTACTTATTTTGCAAAGGATTATGAATTAAATCAATATACCGTGCTCAAATCATCTGATCCAATAATGGAACCTACCATTCAAGATATTGAAGAAGTTATTAATTTGGCCAAAAATCTAGATATTAAAATAATTTTTACAGAAGAATATGTTAATCCAAAAATGTCTCAAATAATTGCAGATGAAATTAATGGTAAAGTATTGATTCTTTCACCATTAGAGATTCAAGATAAAGAAAAAACATACTTGGAAAGATTTGAAGAAAATTTTAAGAATTTAGAGTTAGTTTTATGTACCTAATTTATTTTTAGAATTAATTTTTCTATATAAACAAAAGTGGAGAGTGTTTAACCAATATGACAAAACTCTATAGAATACATCATTTGGTTCATGTGTTGAGAATCATTCATCATTATACCATGCATTTGTTGCATCATAAGATACTAGAATATTTTTAAAAGCCATACAAAGAATTTCTCAAATTTGAATTAAAATGATCATGATTCTCAGAAAGAGGAATTGTTTTATGCCTATAAAAGATAAAAATGGGATGCAAGTTTGTATGGGTAAGAGAATCATGGTTTGTCTTGATGGTTCAAAAAATTCCATCAAAGGCTTAAAAGTAGCAATTTCCATGGCAACAAAAATGAATGCATGTATTATTGGAATACATAGCATAACAAAATATACAGCATTTGCTAAAGAAAACCCTTCAAAAATTCCAGAAAAAAAATGGCCAAAAAATGCAAAAGAAATTATCAAAGATGCCAAAAAATTAGTAACAAAAAATGATATTGATTTTGAAGGGGTTGTGCTTAAAGGATATAATGCTGGTCATGATTTAGTTACATTTGCAAATAGCAATGCCAACAAAATTGTTCATATTGTAATTGGTGCTAGAGGAATGGGATTTCCTAAAGGATTGTTTTTTGGAAGCACATCAAATTTTGTTTTACATGCAGCAAAAGCTCCGGTAACCATAGTAAAATAAGAAATGACTAATCTAGAAAAACCCTATTCTGATTTGGAGATGTTTTGAAAATATTGATATCTAAAAAGAAGCAATTCTGCTATTGTTGTCCTGAATACAAATGTCTCTTAGATTGTAAAATTTGTAATCCTAAAAAGTGTAATAGTAGTAACTGTAGCTGTTAGATGTGATGATTTTGCATAAACAAACCCTCAAACTAGTTTACTCAGATATTTCTTCTTGGATAATTTCTGCTTCTTTGTTCTCAATTCTTTTCATATTCATGTTATCTGCTAGAGACTTTTTATTCTTTGAACCCTTTTTTGCATTTCAGCTTCCAGTAGATTGGATTCTAAGTTTTGTTTTAATCATAATAGTTTCAGGACTTGTTGCATTAGTAACTAGTTTAGCTGTTTTTCAAATGAGAACCATAAAAGCAAATTCTAAGAAAACTGGGACCGGAATAGTTGGTTCTGTTATTGGTGTGGGGGCAGGAATCTGTACTAGTTGTGGACAAATAGGATTTACCATAATCTCCACATTTGGAGTTGCAGGTGCTACATCTCTATCCTTCCTAACAGAATATGAGATTCCAATTAGATTACTTGCCATAGCAATATTGTCTGGCACATACTTTGTCATGATTAAGGGAATAACAAAAGGGTGCAAAGTAAATTTGAATAATGACGGTATGATAAATCCTTGATGTTTCAAGTAAAATGTGCTGATTGTGGATGTCTTCCTTCTGAATGTAAAGCAAGTAAATCTCCTAAAAATTGTCCTAATTGTACTTGGGATGAATGTTGTTGTTGGAAAACAATTAATTCTTAATTTACCCACGAAGAATCCTCATTTTACCAACGAAGAATAAAACCTATGAAATGATATTGAAGTTTTAGTTTGATGCCTCATTTTTAATAAAATATTTGCAATTAGCTAATACATAATACAATATTGTCGCAAGTATAGATTTTAATCATATTTTTAATAAAATTATTCACACGATGAGATGGAATAATTAATTCCAGATTCGAGCATAATTATTACACTATGCCGCAATTACTTCTATTTGGCTGGAAGAATGACTTGAAATGTCTTTGTGCATGAGAACATGGGATTCGTCCTTAAATGTCAAATCACATCTATAACATCTCCATGCTTTCATATTATCTTAGTTACGACAAATTTGTATTTAACCTCCATGAATGATTTGTCTTTTTGTAAAGTATTTGAAAACAATATGAGTATCTTCATCTCTGAGTCAACTATGGAATAATTCAAACAGATTGACTATCCCACACATACAACATTCAATTAACTATTTTGTTCCAGTATTATTACCATCGAGACTCAAAATGGATGTCAAATCCTTTTTTGACCCTCTCTTTGAGAGGGTTTTTTTAGAAAATGTTTGTTCAGATGAATAAGAATTTCCCTTCAGATGAATTTTAGATTATTGGCAAGTTTTTGGCAAAACGATTGTAAATGTCGTAGGATTGTTTTGAAAGCTTATGGTGCCATTATGTTGTTCAACAATATTTTTTACACTGGATAGTCCTAGTCCAGTCCCATCCATTTTTGATGAGACAAGAGGATCAAATATCTTGTCTTCCAAATTCTCAGGCACCCCGTTTCCAGAATCCTGTATTTTGATTGTAATTGAATCTGAGGATTCATCAACATTGATACTTATCTGTCCTGACTCTTCTATTGCCTGAACCGAATTTAGCAGTAGATTTCCCAGCATTGCCTCCATTTTTATCGGATCACAATTGCAGAGAACATCATTTTTTGGAGTATGAATTGTAATGTTTGGATTTTCCACAAGCATTGATGCAGAATTTTGGATTATTTCATTTAGTGATGTTTCTTTTTTATTTATGGGTGCTTTTTGCACATAAGCCAAAACCCTCTCAATTTGCTGAGCCATTCTAGTTGCCGATTCATTCATCAAAGACAGTCTCTCCATTACATAATCGTCAATCTCCATTCCTTTTCTAAGTTGTAAAACTCCAACTGTTCCCTTGATGACAGTCAACGGGGTACGCAATTCATGGGCAAGACGCCCTGACAGTTCACCAATCACTGCCATTCTTTCAGAATTTACAAGCTATTTTGTTTTCTCATGTAATTCCTCTTCTAAGTTATTCTTCTTTTTTACAAGCTCAACTTCGGCACTAGCAATTTTTGATAAATTAGAGTGCAGTTTTTTGTTTAGTTCTTTGGAGATGTTTTTTTCTTTTTCAAGCTGTTCGTATATGCTGTCCATTCTTTTTTTATCATATTCGTTTATTGCCGAAAGTGACTCATGGAATATCTTTTTTGCATGTACATTGAGAATTTCTCCGCTTTCATCTGAAATTGGTTTTTCTTTTTTATTTAATTTGGCAGCCTCATTTTGGCTTTTATCATTATCTGAAGGATCATTATGCGGAATTGATTCACTTGGGTTTCTCTCTTTTTCATAAAATACAGTTCTGTTTGGAGCATTTAGCGGATCATCATTATTCTCATCAAAATTCTTCCTTACGAGAAACTTACGCATGTTCAGATTTAAAATTACTTGAATAAAGATTGCTTAATGTTCAAATTGCACATACACGTATTGTAATAACTTCATAAATTGGCATATTACAGGAATATTTAGTACCCAAACGAATTCTGTGTTCTAATTGAAAGGTAAAACAAAATAATCTATTTAGAAATGCGGTAAAATAATGAAACATTCAGAATTAAGCCACTGCTCAGATGAATGTCTTTTAGCAGACATCAAAGCAAGCGAGCCAATAGAAGATAAAGGTGCAGAATCATGGAAAGAGGATACAGACCCTTGGAAGTAATTTCAGGGTTTTAAGGTAAATAAGAATTGCAAATCCTAACAGGTTTGAAATCTAGTTTTCATATTCTCACTATTTCAGATTCCAATTTCCGCTTATTTGAGCGCGTAGAATACCTAACTCGAGTGTTACAACATGGACATCTCAGGAATTTTTCCCTGAAATAATAGTCACAGTTTTTGCAAAAGCATCCGCCTTCTTCATAGGCTCTGTGCTTTGAGATAGATTCGTGTGTGTTGCATTTATTTTTGCAGTTATTTTGTCCCATAATTAGAAAAATGCAATTATACTTACTATATGAAGGTATTATTCCTCATCAAGAATTGTCCAAGACAATCCCAGTACTTGCTCCCATGGTTCAGTTTTATCAGTTGACATGATTTTCATTTACAAAATTTACTTAAAACACTAACGAACAAATGGTCCATAACAATGATCAGTATTCCCTAAATACTAAAATGGAATAATTTTTTCAATTGGAACTTTCACCAAGTACCTGATTCGGTTTTGGTCTTAAGATCCAATTTACTAAGTTTTGTTTATTTTTTGAATCAAGATAAAAAAAGTTTCATTTTGCAGCATATTTTGTAATATCTTTAGATAACAACACATTACAGATATCCCAAGGCGTTACAAGCCAATCCTTGTAAATAACAAATGGGTGAGCCATATCATACATCATAGATGATATTTCGTTAATTTTCAAATTATCTGATACAATTTTGGCCTCTTCCAACTCTACAATATTAGATGATTCATTTAGAAAATCATCTGTTTCTTTTAGATGCTTCATTTTTTCTGATATTGCTTCAATAATTAATCTGTCACTAAGATATTTGTTAGTCCCTTCAAGCAAAACCTTTCTAGCTTTGTTATCGAACATTGAATTAATCAAATCACCAAACGTATCTCCTTTCCTGAATGTAACCTGTTTCTTTTTTGGCAAATCCTCGATTGTAAGATCAGTTTTACATTCCTTGCCAATTTCTAGAATCTTTTGTGCAGATATTGCAGAATAAAATCCCCACTCGTTAGGGATTATGGCATATGCTCTACCCTTCTCTTTCCAAAAATTCATCAGATCCTTGTACCTTGTATTCTTGGAAACTCTTACAGGGTTTGGCTCCATGATGTCTTCTACTTTAGTTCCATAGAACAAACTCGAAGTAGGATTCTTTAACAGATTCTCCATGATTTCTTTGCCACCGATTGTGCCTATTGGGTTATGATTCTCATCTCTCACCATGACTGAATCAGTTGCAGATTCCAAGTATTGCACTAGCATTCCAGTGACAACCCAAACTTCTTTTCCTTTGTCAATATGGATGCATAGTGACCACGTCAGTCTTTCTGGAAATAGTTCACCCAGAGTCCTCTCTGCTATCGGAGTGTCTTGTGACATATTCTACTATTGATTATATTGCATAAAGCAACCATATTCAATTCTCAAAAATGATAAGATGCATCCAATTATTTACTAAAATATTTGACATGAAATGAGTAACCTAAAATTTTTATGATTTTCTAATCTAATAATCAAGAATCTGTTAAAATAGTAAATTCATTCATAGACAGTGAGAACAAATGGAATCTGTAAGTAAAGAAGGGATTTTGGAATTAACTTTAGAGCAACTATTCCCAGAGACATTAACTGATACAAATTGTGTCTTTGTGGATAAAGACAGGGAAGTTTGGTTAGCTACTGAGATGTGTGCTCAATATCTAGAATCTACAATAGACGCACTTGTGGTTCAAGACAATGGTAAATCCATTGGAATTATAGGAGGATATGACATTTTAGACCACTTGCGAAAGAATCCCACTAGGGATTCCCTATATCAGCATACAACTCAAGAGATAATGTTCAAAGACGTTCCTCAAGTTAGTAGTCAGACAAAATTCAAAGATCTTATGGACACTTGGAAGAATAGCAGAAGGGCATTTGCAGTTATACAAAACAAGTCTGGAAGTTATTCCCCAGTTTCTGCAAGAAAAATGCTCGAAGTAGGGAAAAAGTACAAAACGGATCTCTCAGTGTCTTCAATGCCAAAAAAGAAGATCATTACATTTCAAGGGGATGAACCATTAAGGGACATACTTGATCTAATGTTTGATAACAAGACAAGAAAACTATTACTGGGAACATCAAATCAATTTATCAGTGACAGAACAATTCTTGAAGGATTATCAAGAATCACTAAATTTCAAAAAGATGTAGATAATTTACTAGATGTTCCAATTAACAAGTTTACATTTGATCATATCAAAGTTCTTACAGAAGATATTTCATTTGACAAACTTTGCTCAGTGATGGACAGGATGGAACATCCTTATGTAATATACAAAGATATTGTTGTTAGTCCATGGGACATTTGCTTGGCTTTGTCATCAGAGGATATCCAGACATCGGAAGCTAAACTTGAAATGTCAAAAACATGTCCTCATTGTGGAAAAAATATTTGATTTAGACATAATAAAAAAACATTAAATAAAATATCTGAATTGAAGATAGAAAAACATTATCTATTTTTGGAAGCCAGATTGATTATCCTTCCTTGGAGTAGGATGTCTTGGTCAGGGAATAATCAATTGTGAATATCTAGTTTCAGATGTTATCCAGCTTCCAAAACAATATGATCATTTAATCTAATAAAACTATGGACAATATCACTAATGAAAATAAATAAAATTTCATTATTTAATTTATGTAATAATTTTTAAGACATTCCAATATAATTGAAAAATTTTCAATCATTGATCCTAGTATCAGACATGATAATTTTGATCATATGTTTATATCATTTTTACGTAGTGTAATTTGGATAATAGCCAACCAGAATGAAAATGATTTGAGCAATCGGATCAGCGTTTGATCTTTGGATCATTCTATGTCTGGAAGACTGTTATCTATTATCTCATTCTAAAGTTTTAACTTAGAATAGAGGGTCAAAGCAAATTTATTTCATATTATTCAGTATTCTAAAAATAAAAAACAGAATTAAAAAAGTAAGAAACAACTAATCATTTAACATCCGGCTTGCCCAACCACGTTCAATTAACTCTGCAACATGAGATGATTTGATACAGGTTGGTTCTTTTGTTGTATTTTTTAACAAAAGCTCAAAACCTTCTTTGCACACAATATCAGACACATCAAGATATCTTGATTGATGTTTTGGAGGTAGAACATAATCTGAGCCAAATTTTGCCATTCTTTTATGCAATAAAGATTCAGA
Source organism: Nitrosopumilus sp. b3 (assembly GCF_014078525.1). Taxonomy (NCBI): domain Archaea; kingdom Thermoproteati; phylum Nitrososphaerota; class Nitrososphaeria; order Nitrosopumilales; family Nitrosopumilaceae; genus Nitrosopumilus; species Nitrosopumilus sp. b3. Next base: position 54,786 of record NZ_MU078698.1, on the reverse strand, counting down.
AAGTTGTTTTCTCATGTTTTTTGGATCATCTATGACTTCGTATTGAAGCGCGGCAAAATGATGTTGAACACCTGCGGCAAAATGTTCTGTAATGGATTTTTCAAAGTTTCCTGATTTTTCATACTGAATTGCTGCATTGTGATGTTGAGTTGCAGATTCCTGGTGATAAAAAGCAGATTTTTCATGGGAGGATAACAAGGAATACTCTATTGCTGCCTGATGGTAGTAGTGAGCAGACAGAGAAAAACTATCGCCTGATTCCATATTTTTGGAAGATATGACAAATTCTTCTGCAATCAGTTTGGATGATTTTGCTTGTTCAGCATATTTGTGGGCTGCATTAATTGATCCTGATTCAGATATTCTTCCAACAGGCAACCCTTCAGGATCCAACACAAAGTATTCCGTTCATCCAGGGATGCAATGTACAATAATATGTCAAAGTGCCAATATCTGATGACTTGGTTTGGTAGGAGAACACCTCGCTATTTTCCAATAATCCGCTATTAAATATCCCATTAGGCCCACCCTGAAAGGATCCAGAAGTAGCGGTGTGTGATACATCATCAAAGTTTATCCATCTTATCTTATCCCCAACTGAGACTGTTAATTCAGAAGGAATAAAATGAAATGGGCTTTTAGGATCAACAGACCCTACAGGAATAACTATATCGAAGGTCTCTGCAGACACATCTTGCATAATTGTTAGAAGAGATACAACAAACACCGAAAATAAACCAATAGTATAGAAATTTGAGTTTTGCAAGTATCATACAATATGTTTCAAAGGATTTAACATTAAGTGAAATTATCAGAGATGAAAAAGAAGAATATGATCTATTGAAATTATGTTAGAGAAACAAAACTCGAACACAGTAATTTTGTTATTATATTACCCACAATAATCAACATCCAAAAAATACAAAATATTATTCAAAAATTACATATGCAGTATTATACCCAAGATTCCTTTTCATCATGAAATAATATCATAATTAATTATCTTTGTAAATTATTTCTTCAGATGATCACCCATTGGTGATTTTTTTGGCTGTCATGAGGCTACATATGTTAATTTGATATAAAATATGAAATTACGATTCTTGATTTTGGTATTATCTTCACAAAAGTCAATTTGAAAATCATTTACTTGTCTTTAATTTCGATTTGCATAATTTTATTCATGATTTTCAATTACTATAACTTTTCCATATATTATAACAAGTAAAAAAATCAAAAAAGATGAGATGATTCAAAGACAGGATTATAGGCAGGAAGGTTTTATTTTGATTCACAAAATAAACTACTCTTTTTCAACTCCTTCTCTATGAATCCAGTAATATGCTATAGAATCTGCTGAAATCCAATATGTCTCAGAGGACGCATCAACTTTGATTTCTTGGGTGGATTCATCAAAGGAAACATTGTGTTTGTGAAGTTCTAGTTTTTCACCAGAACCTAGTTTTAACATTAGTTCACCACTTTTATCCAATTCTTCTTTGATTCTTTGAAAATTAGCCATGGGTAATTCACAAAAATATAGTATTTAATTTCATGATTCAATTGTCAATTTTGATATTCTTATTTTAATGATAAGTGGTTAAAATTCTAAATCGAGTATTATGATAAAAACAGAAATCAGGAAAATTCTTGTGGCATTAGATGGATCAGGGAATTCATTTAGAGGGTTAAATCAAGCTATCACAATAGCAAGAAATTGTCAAGCCATAATTACTGCAGTATATGTTACGCCACTGAGCCCTCCAATGTCAAAGGAACAAATGGCATACATCAAAAATCATCTTTTAAAAAATGCAAACAATTTTTTGAAAAAAGCAGAGACAGATGCTGCAAAAAAAGGAGTTTTGCTATACAAGAAAATACTTCATGGAGACGAAGGTCCAAAAATTCTGAAATTTGCACAAGACAAAAACTTTGATCTAATTGTTATTGGTTCAAGAGGAATGAGTTCCATTAAAGAGATTTTTCTTGGCAGTACTTCAAATTATTTAATCCATAAATCCAAGATACCAATTTTGTTGGTAAAGTAAGTATTAAAAAACATGGAATTTACCAGTAGGAGAATATTTGGTTTTCTTATCGGGCCAGCCATATTTTTAATAAAATATTTGCAGTTTGTTAATACTTGATAATAGAATGTCACAATTTTGTACTTTAATTTGGTTGAAATTATATCTAAATCTCTGAAGGGGAATTTTTTGTTTGGTTAAACACTCTCTTGATATTAATCATTTAGAAAATGTTACAACACATCTATCAGGATAAGACAATGTCTTGGTTTTTCTGTTAGTTACACGAAGTATTTGTGAAGGTATTTTCTTTTCTAAACAGGTTAGAATTTTTTTCTTGAACATATAAGGAGTGTCAGTAATTACAAAGCGATGAATTTTGTCAATCTCGATTGATTGGCCTCTAAAGTGTTTGAAGATTAATTCAGCAGCATCAGGCATCCAATCATCACCCTCTTTTATATTCACAAAAAAGGTTTGACCAAACCCAATTCTATCTGAAAAAGAATACATTCCACGACTATCAACTTTCAACATCGCTCTTTTGATAACTTCCAAACCTTTCCAATGTTTGGTACCAAAAATTAAATGATAAACAACATTGTTGTCATGTCCAACCATTTCGAACGAACGAACATATTTTGCTCCATTGTTTTCTTTTAATTTTTTTTCATATAATTTTAACAAAAAGTTAATTCTTTCTTCTGTGTTTGGGATATCTTTAGCTTCAAGAAAATCTTTAGAACCGTATAATTTACTAACTGCTTCTTCATGAACTGGATCTAAAAACCTATTTACGAATCCAGTCATAAACGTAATCAGAACTTCAGATTTATCATAATTCAATAAACGTTTAACAAGATTCATAGAAAAATCAGAGTAACCAAACGGATCTATAAATGCAAAAGTTGGAGCAAGCACTTGTTCGTTTTCTTCTAGGGAATCTAGCATATCACATACGCTTTTTTCAAAATTAGAATCAATAACATTGTACTTTACATTTTGAGGTAATTGTTCAAATCTTTCTTCTAAAGTTTGTTTTAAAACTTCAGAACGTTTTTTGTCATTTTCAATAAAACCAAACACAATTTCTGTTGTGGGTTTTATCATAGTATGTTCAACTGCAGTTCGCATAGCAATTATGGGAGACCCATCTTCACCATCTTTGTATTTTCCAGGACCTGCAAATCCATCCAAATAAACAATTCTTCCAGTCCACCGCCCAACAATTGGAAACCATGCTTTAAGATACTCTTCAAGGATTTGATGTTTGGCTATGGTGTGTGGGCCAATTGGCCATATTGTGGGTAATTTTTTATGAGTCATGGCATACTAATTGTTAATACTTTATGAAAAGGGAGGTTTAAAGATTTTAAGGATGAAATTCTGGTTAAGAACATGGCAATTGGATCGGAAATAGAATGGACTGAAGCAACGTGGAATCCCACTAGTGGTTGTACTAAAATTTCTCCAGGATGTAAAAACTGCTATGCAGAGACATTAACAAAAAGATTGAAGGCTATGGGCCAGCAAAAATACAAGAAAGGATTTCAATATGTAGAACACCCATCAGACATCAATCTTCCATTAACGTGGAAAAAACCTAAGAAAATTTTTGTAAATAGTATGTCCGATTTATTCCACGAAAATTCAATATTTGAATTCACAGGGAAATGCTTTGCAACAATGATCCAAGCAGATCGTCATGATTATCAAATCTTAACTAAGCGTCCAAAAAGAATGGCAGAGTTTTCAGAGATATTTTTTGAGTATTTTGGTCATAAAATACCAAATTTCATGTGGATGGGCACAAGTATTGAAAATAAACAATATGCATCAAGAATCAAAGACTTACGAAAAGTCAAATGCCATACAAGATTCATTAGTTTTGAACCACTAATTGGTTCAGTTGGAAAAGTGAATCTAAAAGGAATTGATTGGGCTATAATTGGAGGAGAAAGTGGACATCATTACCGAGAAGTAAAGAAAGAATGGATTGAAGAAATTATTGATCAATGTAAGGAACAAGAAGTACCAGTATTTTTTAAACAATGGGGAGGCTTTAGACCTAAATCTGGCGGAAGAACTATCAACAGACGAAAATATAGTGAATATCCTGAAATCAACAAGAGAAATTCTTTAAAAAATATTAATTTTGATGAAAACGCTTTTGCAGAGATGTGTTTGAAACATGAAGTTCAAAAAAGAAAGCAAAATCCCCCTATATCTTCAAAATAGATACGTAACTGTATATTTTTTCAATTCTCTCATAGAGATTTTCCTTATGAGTTCAAAACCCTAATGTCCAAACGTTATACAATTTAAAAAATTAATCAAGCATAAGGGAAAATTTCAGAATAAAAATGCCAAAAGGGAAAATCGTTATGTCGTCATTTGATTCCTCAAAATGGTCCTCGTTTTGACGATTTTGTCCTCATTTTGACCACTTTAATCCTCATTTTGACGATTTGTGAGGACTGAGGAGATGGTTTTAGGCACGAATTACGACTAATCCTCAAAATCGTCACTTTCCTCAAAACCCTATATTATTTGGCCACTTGTGAAAATGAGGATTGGGAACTAGTCTAAAAATTATAAAAAATCAAAAGGCTATTTTTTGAGTTTACTTTATCTCATTGTACAGAACATGCATGTAATGTTCATGAAAGGCCATAAGGGAATTTCATTAAAACAATTAGATTCAAAGGATTATTCTTTATGATGATGTTATTCTTTGTCGTCCTTTTGTTTTTGAATCCAATCTATTATCACACTAGTCTCTTTCTTGAACTCTTGGAATTTCTCTCTAATGTCAGCATTGTCTTCTCGTAATTGCTTGTTATCTACTTCAAGTTTTTCTTCTAGTTCTGATTTTTCCTCTGAAAGCTTGTTGTTTTCTGCTTGTAGCCTTAATTCTGTAGATATGGTCAAGTTGGGTACTGCATCAACGTATTCTTCAATTAACTCGTAGATATGGGATTTGAAATAGTTCTTGTCTAGTTGGATTAATCCGCCATGTCCCATCATAGTTTCCTTGAAAATTAAAGATGCCAAAAGGGAATTGTTTGATAGTGATTTCTTGTTTGCCTTGTTGAAGAACCTTCTAAATCCATTAAATGCAGGAACCTTATGTCGTCTCACTCCAGTAGGTAATGGTGGACGAATACCTGATTCCTTTAGTATTCTCTCTAGTCTTTTTCGTAATCCCATCTCAGATAGTACTCTGACAAAAGGTCCGCTTTTCTTAAAGAAAGGATCATCAGGCTTTGGTTCATGTCTTATTTCTTGAATCCATTGCTGTCTATATCCTTGTATGGCATTCCAGCATTCAGGTGTTGTAAATGCAATGTATTCAGAATTGGAATTAGCATAAATTCTAATCATTGCAGCAACTATTGGTGCATTTTGAGTAACGGATTCAGTAACATCTTGTTCTTCCCAAACATATCTCTCATTATGAAGATAGATTGGAATGACATGTTTCCATTGGAATGTAAAGGCACCTGCTCTGATTCCAGATGATGCTGCAAGTAATACTAGAACCTTATCCATAACTTTGCAATGGTTTAACATCTTTCTGATCTCATCATAGGTGTATTCTCTGGTGTCATCCTTACCATCTATTTCAGGAAATGTTGAGCGAATCATCTTCCATGCAAGATTTACACGATTCATTTCAAGTAATTTCTGGACTGGGACAAAGTAGTTCTTTAGAGATACAGGATTAATGTAATTAGGATCAGTCTTTGGTAAATTTGCACGTTCCTTGAACTTTTCACCAAGCTTCATCAAAACATTTTCTGCCCAATCAGTGTCTTCTTTTGCTCTTTTGACAAACTCTGCAGCACGTACTTCAAAATCAGCGTCTGAAAACTTTCGTTTGACACCTCTTTTCTTGGTTTGATATTCAGATTCTGTTCTTTTGACTAATTCTGGATCACCTTTTAGGATGGGTTTGAAGAACTCACAGAGAACCTTGCGCAATTTTCTATCATAATCGACTCTTGTAGCCTCAGCCCTCATTGAAGAGTAGAATAATTCCAATGGATTGTTCTTTGATTTTGTGATTTCATCAGGATGTATTTCCATGAATGATATACAATTAAAGTACAGATAAAGGACATGGTTGTCGCAATACCAAAGATACTTTATATTTGGTAAAGTCAAATTTTTACTGTTTGGCAAGCTATAAGGGAGCATATTCAAATGAACAATCATTAAATTTTGTTATTCCAATTATTGTGATTTTATTTTTGGGAATTATCTACATCATGACACAAAGAGCAGATTCAGGTTTTGTAAGTTTCATCCTAATTGGTGCTGCTGCTTTAACAATGTTTTATTGGGTTAAAGTACTAAAGAGAATGACAAAGGATCAAAAACCACTTTACACTCAAGCAAGAGAACAAGAAACAAAGAATTGGGTATATGATTTGATAAAAGGAGAAGGAGAATTTGTTTTTGTTGCAGAAGTACCAGGTCCAGAAGATAAAATTGCTGTAAGATTAGTAGATGGAATTCTATATATTCGCGGAACTGCAGGATTCTCAAAAGAAGTTCCAATTGAAGGAGCAAACGACATGCAGATATTTGATTTCAAATATAGAAATGGTGTGTTAACACTTCGAATAAAATAGCTATAGACTTTTTGCTAATTCTAATTTTTGTGGCAGATATTTTTCAGTAATATTGGTAAGACCGTATTTTGAGAAAGCTTCTAATTCTGCTTTTCGTTTTAGTCTTAAAAAGACATCAAGTTCTTTTTTCCAAATTCCATCTTCATATCTAGGATCTTTTTGCAAATCATAACATCGTTTAATGTCAGATTCAGTCATAGGAATTGTTGGTAATTTGTATTTTTCAATATCAGTAGCCCAAACACCAACCCATTTAGCATCAGGAACAGTTAGCTCTCTTAGATGTGCTGCATTTGCAGAACCAGATTTAATGACCATTGCAATATGTTCCCCATACACATCACCATCTGTAAGTACAATTACAGGTAAGTTCATTTCTTCATGAAGTCTTTTTAGCAAAGTTCTAGTTGAACGGGGAGCTTGACCACCAGTGTTAATTATAATGGATTTGAATTTTTTATCAACTTGTTCTTCAACAAATCTAGTAAAGAGACCACCTTTTTCAATTGCAATTACAATTTCAGCACTAGTATCCACTAATTCTGCAGTAGTCAAACTAGGACCAATTGAATATCCATCAGGGTGGTTTGATAAGTTCATAGTTTTTCCTTCATATCCAGGAATAGTATATTCAATATTCAAATCACCAAAGATGGAGCTTCTTTCCTCTGGAAAGATGTGAAAATCTTCTCGTGGTTTTGAAGTTACTGCTTCTAAATCAACAATAATGTTATCAGATTCTGACTGATCTTCAAATTCAATTGCGAAAGCTTGAGATGAGTAATAGACATCTCTTAAGGTAGATGATTTTTTTTCTTTAGTAAGTCTATTTGCAAAGAATGCAAGCCACATCAATTGTGTAAAAGATCGTAACTGAGAGGAGTTCCTAGAACTTCTAATAGCTGAATTACTTCCTAGAATGTATTGTCTTAATTTTTTATCATAAACAATGTTACTCACAGATCTACTTGGAATAGAGAATTTTGGAAATTGTCCATTATCTAAATCATCATATATTTTTGCACCATGACTTTTAAGCATCTCAAGAATGTTCTTTTGTTTTGCATCAGCTTTTTTGCTTCGTTCTTTAATCTTAGTTTTTTCTTTATTTGTTTTCAACTTTATTTTCCTCCTCTACGGGTTTTTTAGTTTCATCTATACTTTCAATTTCTAATACTTTCTTATAATCAGGTTCTTTTTTCTTACCAGATAGCTCTGTACAAAACTCAGCAATCAATGGAATATATTTTGCATAAAGATTTGCTCTCTTTTTTGCCATGTCAGCTTGACCTCGTTTGGACATGTATGCTGCTAATTTTCTAGACAAGTATTGTAATCCCAATCTCAATTCTCTTTCTATTTCAGGTCTATCTGCAACATTTTCTTTTCCAGCGGTTTTATACGGAATTCTAGTAGAACAAATATGAGATACAATGATGAATGGAGGATCACCTTTAATCTTGTATCTACCCCAATCAGTGTCATTGACAACTTTGAGAACAACATCACTTCCTTCATCATAGAGTAATGGAATTCTATTTGCATATCGATACACATGTGGTCCACCAGTCTTAATATCACCACCATATGCAATCCCCATCTCAATAATGAAAGGAAATCCAGAATATGCAGATGCAGGACGCTGAACTACAGCAGCAAAATCAGGATTAAAGAATTTTTGAATTCCTTTTTCCAAAGGTCCTTCTCCTAAAGGTGCAAGGCAACTAGGATCAGGAGCAAGAAAATCTTCAAATTTTTGAAGTGAATCACTAAGATTAACTAATTCTTGATTGGTCATTGTTCCCATTCGTTTTTCAGGTTTAAATCCTGAAAATTCTGCAAATTTTAGTGCAGTAGTTGGACCTATTCTTTGAAATCGTTTAGTCAAAAATGTTGTAAGGGGTTCACCCTGAACAGTATTGGTTAATTGTTTAAAATATTGACTTTCAGGATCCATCTCTACAGATTTTGATTGAGAATCTCCAAAATCCCAATAGAATAATTTTTTGTTTGGCATATCAATGTCTTCAATTTTAATTTTGTTTAGTTTTTCAAAATCCATTTTTAAAAATGACATCAAAGCAATCACCACTCTAACTTGACGTGAAAGTGTTTTCCATTTTTTCTTTGCTTTATCCATTATTGAGGTAAAACTTAGATTCTTTACAGATAGACCCAAATCTTTTCTAACTTTTTCAATCATTGCGTCATCAATGTTAGGAATTTCAAATTGCGATTCAACAATCATTCTTCGAATTCGTTCCACATCAATTCCATGTGGATGAGGTCGGATGATTGTTGGAGGTGGAGGAATATCTTTTACAAAACGCGGATGTGAGAATTTTTCCCCTTTTGGATCATCAAAAGTTATTGATGCATATGGAGTAATCAAAGAAGTCTCATAGACATAATCTCTAATTTTATTTCCTGCTTTTGAATAATCACCTTCTAAACAAATACTTACTGAAAGACCTTTTTTAGATACTTGTTTCGTATTATGCTTTACAATTACGGGTTTATTTTTTTGAATGTCAAGTAACAATTCAAATTCATCTTGAGTTTGTCCATCGATAGAACTCTTTACAGTAACAGGTTTGTTAGTTGTAATTTGTCCATATAAAATTGCCATGGTTGCACCCAATCCAAACATTCCTCTAGCTTGTTTTAATCCAAATTTTGAACCATACAATACGGTTCCAAATGCAAGAGGGATGTGTTCAGGGTCTATTCCAGGTCCATTATCTTTTACAGTTAAGATGTAAGGTTTAGGATCTGATTTATCAGGATCAACTGCCTTTATTGTTAAATGAACATCTGGAAGAATTCCTTTTTGATCACAGGCATCTAGTGCATTTTCAACAAATTCTCTAACAGCAGTATATAGTGAGCGTGTAGGGTTACTAAATCCAGCCAAATCACGATTGCTGTAAAAGAACTCACTAGGCGATATTTGATTGAATTTTTCTTTAATCAAAGACATCTTGATCTTCCCATAATTTCATTTTTTCTTGTTTATCTCTGCGGTTGGCAGCTTCCAACTTAGTGTATACAGCTCCATGCATACTTCCACTTGAAATAGAAGATATGGCATCTACTGCTAATCGTAATTTACTTGAATCACCAATAATTGAAACAGTTTTTCCATAAACTGAGATATGAGTACCACTAAGATTTTCCATGTTTCGTCTAGCTCTACCACCTTCTCCAATGATCCTCCCTTTTATCCTTTCAACATTTGCATTAGATTTTCCAGTAAATTCTCTTAGATCAATTACATGTAATGCATTTTCACCTTGTAGTAAAGTCAAAGCATTTTCAGGTGAGAAACCCCTACCAATAGCTGTAACAATTTCCATTGCTTTGAATGGTTGAATTTTTTCAACATCACCTTGAGTTTTTATGAAAACTTCTCCAGTTTCACCATCAATGTCTAAAGATACATTGCAAGTAGTTTCAATTTTTGTTTTTACACTACCTGCTTTTCCAATTAGAACGGCTATTCTATCATTTGGAATACGAATTAGTTTTTCAAAACTCATTTTACTATTTCCTCAAATATTTCATCTGGATCTTCAACAGAAATTCCTCTTTTATGAAAGAATTTTGTAATGTTATTAATATCTCTTTTAAGAAATTCTTGAGCATTAGGATGTCTCAGATCAACTCCAGATCCTAAATCAAAAACTATCAATCCATTATCTGTTTTAAAAATATTATATTCAGAAAAATCACCATGTACCAATTTTGCTTTATTGTAAAGATCCTTGACGATAGTAATTGCTTGAATATAATCACCTTCGTTTACTTCTGATGTTAGTAATGATTTTGAAGGAGCTCCGCCTTGACCAATAAACTCCATAACAAGAACATTTTTTGTAAGATGAAGCGGTCTGGGAACAGGGATTCCAGCCTCATAACATTGAGTTAGGTTACGAAATTCTTTTTTGGCCCATAGATGAACTAAATTTTTTGTACCTTTTTTGATATGAGAGAATCTAGGATCACCTAAGATATAGGGTTCCCTCTTTTTGAAATTAGAGGTACTAATTAGATAAATTTTAAGGGCCACATCAACATCGTCGTTATCAACACCCCAAAAAAGTACAGATTCTTTTCCAGCACTAATTGCCCCATTAACATATGAAATAATATGATCTTTTATCATTTTATACAAAGTCATGACAGTAGGTTTATCCAAAACTTCATTGATGACTTTGCCTTTTTTGAATCCATCTTTCAAACCTCCACGTTTTGATTTGAAAATTAATTTTTTATCAATTTTTGATTCTATCTTTCTACTTAAATCATCAAAAAGTAAATCGTCAGACATAATATCATCAGAATTCATATCATTGCGCAATAGATTTTGTTGAAGATACTAGATAAAAGAGATTTCTTTTATCAAAAACAATCAAAGAATTAAAAATTAAGATAATCAAAATATTACATATTAAAAACAATTAGAAATGGAATACCTGAAATTGTTTTAATTCCATTTTCAGACCCTACTCCAAGTTCAATGGATAATGAAATGGTTTCCTTCCCAACCATATTAATGATTGACGACTGTTTTAGTAAATCTTGTGCTTCTTCTTTCTCAACAAATCTTTCACCATAATAGCTCTCACTGATATGCATGTTTAATTCATCTTGAGTGATTTTTTTACCTAATAATTCAGCATCACAAATATTTAGCATCATATTTTTTTGATATTCAGTTACACGTACTGAAAACTTCATTACGCATATTTACCCTTTAAAGTAGATTTTGCACCACATGCTTCGCAAATTAAAAATGAGATACGATTTTCTTTAAGGATTTTAGTATCAGGGCTTTTACATGTTGGACATTCAAGGTAATCTTTTACATAAATTTGAAATAATCTTGTGAAATCATCAGGAGCTCTTCTACCTACAAACATTGCTTTATCACCTAGTCTTTCTGCAGGAACTGCAAATTCTTTAGATAGATACTGGAGGACTTTATCAGGATCCCTACGAAGAACTTTTGGGAATTCTGAAAAATTACGTAGAAAAGTTTTTTGTCCTTCCCACATTACATCTACAACAGGAAGCTCAAATCTAGTTGATGAGTCTTCATCATTATCTCCAAGTTTATCTTGAATACGTTTCAGTAGACCCTCATATTCTGCTTTAGTCACTAAAAAATTATGAATGCTGGACCCTATATGGGTTTTGAAAAAGAGAAATCGTGTGGACTTTTGTTAGAAGTTATTCTTTTGGCATTGCACCAATACGGAATACATTAGTTCCACAAGTAGGACATGTACCTTTTACAGCAGGACGTCCATTCTTTAGTTTAGTTTCTTTGGGATCTTTGATATCCCTTTTTGCTCTGCATTTTACGCAATATGCTTGAACCATTCTAAAATTTGTCAATCTTACGGGTATTTAGGAAGAGGCTGTGAAATTTATTTAACTATAGACTAGATGTGCGTAAATTTTTTTAGGCATCAAAAAGACAAAATTATTAAAAAATTCATCGAATGTAACAAATTAATAAAAAAATTATGTCAAATTTATCGTAATTACATTTTTTTTCAAACGTTTGGATAAAAATCATAATTATTTAAGATATTACCAATTATAAACACCTTGAAGATAAAATTACAAAATGGCATCAAAAAAAGGAATTGTTACAACTATCATAATTTTATCAGTAATTACAGGTGCAAGTTTTTTGTTATGGTTGGTTCCACAAGAAGAGGATGCAACTTTCATAGTGACAGATTATGAAAATTATCTTGATGGAGTAAAAAACATCCATGAAGTATTACAGGAATCGATGGAGATAGAGTATCAAAATCTCCGCAGCGGTAAAATTTCTCCACAAGACTATATTGTGATAGCTGATGTAACATCATCACAGGTTACTTCTCAAATAAGTGAATTTGTTACATCAAAACCTCCAGAAATATGGCAAGATAGTTACATTAGCTATATGGAGGCATTAAAGAAATTTAATTCGTATATCGGTGAAACAAAAGTTCTAGCAAATTTGATTGAAAAAGGAAGCACAGATACAGAATTGAATGAAGTTATAGAGAAAATTGAATTAATGAAAAAAGAATCTTTAGAACATGCTAAAAATTCTGAAGAGCAAAGACCCAACTAGGCTCAAAACCCAATTTTACTATTCATAGTTGTTGGAAATCGTTAAAAAGTAATTCTGTAATAGAAAAAGAATGTCTCAGCAATCAGATAAGGTTGAAAAAGATGTCAATGCATCTTCAGCCAACAGATTACTTGTAATTTGTATAGATAGAGATAACGATGTAGGAGAAAAAGCAGGTATTTCTACTCCAGTCATAGGTAGAGATGCATGTATAGAAGCAGCTCAAAGATTAGCATTAGAAGATCCTGAAGATGCAGATTCAAATTCAATTTTTGCTGCTATCAAAACATATGAAGATTTAATCAGTAAAGGGTATCAAGTTGAAGTAATAACTGTTGCAGGAGTAAAAGATAGAGGAGTTCAAGCAGATGAAAAAATCCTTTCTGAGACAAGAAAAGTTTTAGAAAATTTTGCTGCAAATGGTGCAGTAATTGTTTCTGATGGTGAAGATGACGAGAGTGTAATTCCAGTAATTCAAAATGTACTACCAGTTGTATCTGTTCAACGTGTGGTTATGAAAGTAAGTAGAAGTGTAGAATATTCTTATGCAGTTTTTGGAAAATATCTAAAAATGCTTGCTTATGATTCAAAATATTCAAAATTCTTTTTAGGAGTTCCAGGAATTCTTTTGTTAATTGGTGGAATTGCAACTGCATTTGGCTATACTGCAGAAATCTTTGCAGTTCTTGTAAGTATTTTGGGAGGTGCGTTTTTAATCAGAGCATTTGATATTGATAGAGCGTTATCAAATTGGTCTAAACCAACTCCGATGGGTTTTATCAGAATGTTTACAATGGTTGCTGGAATACTATTGATGCTTTCATCAATTCCTGCAGGGATAAGTGCTGTTGATTTAGAGTTAATTGAAGCAGATACACAAATTATTTCAAAGATTACAGACAAGATGATCATTGGACAATTTGTTGCCGGAGCACTTCCAATTTTATGGATTGGTCTTGGAGCAATTTTTGCTGGAACTTTGCTTAGTAATTGGATTGGGGGAATTCCAAGGCAAATTAGTGATAGTTTGCGAATCATTGTTCTAATTGCATTGTATCCTACAGTAGCCCAATTTACCAACATTATGATTTATGATGAGAGTTCATTTACTCTGATCCCACCTTTGTTGGGAGGGTTGGCAGCAACTTTGGTATCAGCCACAATTCTCTTTAAAAAATATAGAAAGCATAAAGAACAAGAGATGATTTCAGACTAAATTCTTATTTTTAGTATCTTTAAAGTCAAATTTCTGAATAACACTGATATCTTCAATTGCTTGAAAATGGTAAGGTGATCAAATATTAGTAAAATAAAAGAAGTGGTTTTTCAATTATCGGGACTATACAAAATATACGGTAAAAGATTAGAAAAAGAAATTCAGAATGGAGACATTCCAAATCATGTTGCCTTAATTTTAGATGGTAATAGAAGATGGGCTAAAAGGCACCTAACAATGCCAAAAAAAGGACATTGGAAAGGAGCAGATGCAGTTGAAAATCTTCTTGACTGGTGTGAGGAATTTGACATCAAGATTGTAACACTATATGCATTATCAGCAGAGAATTTGAATAGAAAAGACGATGAACTAGAATATCTTTATGAATTAATTCGTATGAGATTAGAAAAATTATACAATGATCCTAGAATTCATCGATGTAAAATGAGAGTCAAGGGAATTGGTAGAATTGAACTGCTTCCAGATTCTATCAAAGATATTCTACAAAAATTAGATGATGCTACAAAAAATTATGACAATCATTTTCTAAACATTGCATTAGCATATGGTGGACAATACGAATTATTAGATGCAGTTAAAAAAATAGGAGAAAAAATCAAAGATGGTTCAATAAAGGTGGAGGATATTAACAAAAAAGAAATTGAATCAAATCTATATACATCACATTTACCACAATCATCTCCAGATATGATACTAAGAACATCTGGTGAACAAAGATTGAGTGGATTCCTTATGTGGCAAAGTGCATACAGCGAATTAGTGTTTATGGATATTTTTTGGCCAGAGTTTAGAAAAATTGATTTGATGAGAGCCATCAGAACATATCAAGAAAGGAAGAGGCGGTTAGGAAAATGATTGAAGAGACATCAGCAGGAATTGTAATATTTAGAAAAGAAGATTCAAAAAAATTATTTTTATTATTACATTATCCATCTGGACATTGGGATTTTGTAAAAGGGAAAATGGAGAAAGACGAAACAACGCATCAAACAGCAATAAGGGAAACAAAAGAAGAAACAGGAATAACGGATATTTTATTTGTAGAAAATTTTGAAGAATGGATTGAATATAATTTTCAATATCAGGGGGAATTAATTCATAAAAAAGTTGTATTTTTCTTGGCAGAAACTAAAACTAAAGATGTGGAAATTTCTCACGAGCATCAAAACTTCGCATGGATGGATTATAACACAGCCATGGAAAAAACAACATTTGATAACGCGAAAACAGTATTAACAAAAGCCCAAATGCTACTTTCCAAAACTTTGTAGTTGTAATTCTTTTGCAACACTTACAGGGTTTTTAGAGTTTAGGATAGTCCTACCCACAATCAAATAATCAGTTCCAGATGAAATTACTTGGTTTGCACTACCGCCTTGAGTACCAACTCCAGGAGAAAATATGTCTAATTTTTTTCCAGCTTTTTTTGAGCAATATTGTATAATTTTTGGAAAAGTAGCTCCAACCACAATCCCATCAACCTTTGAAGTCACAGCCCAATTCAAAAATAATTGGTAAAGTTGTTGTTTCTTTCCCATTTTGATCTCCATATCATAAGATAATTTTGCTTCAGGAGCACTCATGTGGCATAAAGTGATAACACCCTTTTGATTTTTGTGAGATGATTTAACTAGATTTTTTAAACTATCAAGACCCATTATTGGGTTGGCAATTACAGCGTCAAATCCTAAATTCCAAAGATGTTCAGTTGTAACACGATTTGTATTTCCAATATCATTTAGTTTGATATCAGCAATTGTTTGTAAACCATATCTATGAGCTGTTTTATTGATTTTGAGAATCTCTTTAGCTCCAAGAGGTAAAAGTAAGTGGAAATTTAACTTGATTCCGCATAAATATGGGTGTAATTTTTGAATATTTTGAATGGTTTTAGATTCTAAATTCTTTATAGTTCCATCATAATCATTTGCAAGAATTACTTTTCCATTGGTTTTTGCGATCTTGGAAAGTCTAGTTTTGAAGGTGGCCATAATCTACTAAAGGATGTGTGTCTTTTAATTTTATAATTTTGATATATGAATAACCGTGTTCTGAAGGATCTTCTACAAAGGTAGGCAATATCCCATTACTTGTTGAAAATTTTAGAAATGGTTTTTGGGGATCAGAATCCAATACCACATGACAGAAATAAGAGGTGCCTTCATCGTTGAAATTCATAAAAACTCCAATTAACCATTTGTTATTACATGGGAATAAGAATAGGGGGAACGGTGTTTCTTCAAAACCCCAAGTAAGTTTTGCAAGACTAGACATGTCTTCTAATTCAATGGGCTGATATCTATCTAGAGTGCCATTTCCAGGTTGTAAAGACTTTGGAAGAGATTTAATTCGTACAATTGGAGAATAAAGTTTGCTTGCATCAGAAGTAGTATCTACAATTGCAGATTCTTCCTTTCCACCTTTTAGTCCATAACAAAGATAATGTCCATTATGCTCTAATGGAGTATAATATACAATTGGCTTATCTTTTAAAATATCCATTTGTACAGATAATATTTTTTTTCCAAAGTGATCATGCAAGAAGGATACACGCGGTGCACGCTCAAGTGCACAAACGAGCCTAGTGAATTCTAAAGTTGAATGTACCTGAATATAACGTGGGAATTTGTCAATTGTAGTTGCTTGTAATTTATCCACAGATGTTTGTAGTAGATTATCAAATTAAACTTATCCTAAATTTTGGAGCCTAGTTTCTTCTATCAATAACATCATTAACAGCTGGACCTGTTCCAATTATTGTAACAGGCGTGTTCAATTCAGTTTCAATATTTTTTATGAATGATTTTGCATCATCAGACAAGTCATCATAGGAAGTTTTGCCTGCACAATCTGAATAAAGAACATCTAATTTTGTAATGGAAATTTGTGTTGCTCCATTAAGCATGATTGCACGCCTAGCTAAATCAAAATCAAAATCTGCAGCACGTCTTTGACGGCCTGTGACAGTACCAAACTCAGACCAACCTTTTTTTTCTGCTTCTTCAATGGATAATTCTTTTTCAAGAGGCCCGGTACCTACACGCGTAACATATGATTTGAAGACAATAATTACTTCATCCACCTTTGTAGGTCCAAGTCCAATATCAGCACAAATTCCAGAAGCGGTGACATCCTTAGAGGTAACAAAAGGATAAGTTCCATGCCACAAAGAAAGGAAGGTTCCCTGTGTACCCTCTACTAAAACATGTTCATTTTTAGATAATGCTTTGTTAATTTCTAGAGGTACGTCGATAACAAGAGAGGATAGTGAATCAAAATCTTTTGCAAGTTTTAAAACTCTCATTGCCCTATCAGCATTAGCAGGTCCTGTACCAGAACCAGTGCTACCAATTTTTTCTTTTAATTCTCCTTTAGAATCTCTTAACAGATGAGTCTCCTCAATAATTCCACAATGCTTATCAATAAATGCGCGTCCGGAAACTTCAAAATCATTAATTTCTTTTTTAAGAACTTCAGGATTAATTACAACACCGGGTCCAATCATCACTTTGGAATTTTTATTCAAGAAACCACTTGGAAGCATTCTTACTTTGTACACTTTATCGCCATCTCTAATTGTATGACCAGCGTTTGGACCAGCTCCACCTCTAACTATTATTGTAGGATTATCTTTTATTGCCAAATATGAAATAATTTTACCCTTACCTTCATCACCAAAAAATCCTCCAACAACTACAGTAGATGTCATGTATTGCAATTTCTATTTCGTTTATTTAAGCTAAAGTATTATCACATGATTTTATATTCAACATGGATTCGGTTAGATCGATGGTAGGAGAAAATTTTGCAGGAAATATCATAATTAATTTAGCTAATCTTCCAGATTTTCTTAGAAATCCAATTCTTAAAAAAAGAATGATGGAATTTTTTACGTTATCTGAACCAGAACAAAAAGAAGTAATAAACAATGCACTAGAAGCAGGGCCAACTATTCCATTTCCTAATTTTTCCAAGCTTTTTAAAACATGGCTAAAAATTTTAACCACACTTTCAGAAGAACAAAGGGCGGGATTATTCTCAGCTTATATCATAGAAGTCTCAAAGTCACCTCAAAAATTAATTGAATTTAATTTAGATGGAATTTTGGAAGTATATTTGACATTAGACGAAAATGAAAAAACAATACTGGCTGATACTATAAAAAAAATAATCCACAATTTGGATGAAAATTCAAAAAGAAGGATTTTGTTAATTATACCAGATAATGCTAAAAAACACTTGAAATTTTAGACGCTTGTAGGCTCATCAGGTTTTCTATTATCTTCATTTGTGTAATCTATAACTTCCCCTTCAGGAGACAGTACACCTACAAAGATCTTCTCATGTTTTTTCAATAATTTCCTATGATCAAGCATTGACATATCTAATTTCATTTCATTCATCACCATAATTTGATATTCTTTCCATTCAGCCCAACATTTGTTACATGTAGGGTATTTTTCAGCTACAACACTAAGTTGTTCAGTATCAGGAATAGAGTTTTTACATTTGGTACATGTTCGAGTCATAGAAAATATCAATATTGAACTCCTTTTATCTTTTTTCGAATCTAAAGTAATAATAGTTAACAAAGACTTTATGGCATTATGAAGATAAAATGCCCCAAGTGTAAAGAAGATGCAGAATTGGCAATGGATTTTTCTGAGGTAAAATGTGGCTCATGTGATTTTGATATGAGTTATGGGGAATATGTAAAATTTGTAGCACATAATGAATCAAAATATTCTGATATTCTTGGAGATTATACAGGAAGTACTGAAGGTCACACTTCAGGATCGTTGGATGAATGGGATTAACAACATGGTGAAATCATTCATCAGATTAAAATAATTAGTTCAAAGAGTTTCTAAACATCATTGGAATTTTTATTAGAAAATATACTTAATCTTGTAGGATTTTTAGTAGGATTGGCAATTGGAGTAATGTCAATCATAGGGTTTAGAAATACTGGCAGTCCAACTCTATTTAGATTATCAATTGCATTTTTATCAATCAGTTTAGGATTTTTTGTCATATGGATGGGATATACAATAGAAGATTTTGTAATAAAATCTGGAAGTATAGAAAGATGGGTGCAAACATTAGGAATAGCAATTCAAACAGTAGGTTATTTTTTCATTGCATTTTCTCATAGCATAAAATCATTTTTTCCAAAATCAAGTTATTTTAGATCAGTTGGAATTTTACCATTATTCTTAGTTTCGTCAGTTCAGTTAGAACATATTTTCAGATCTGTTTCATTTATTTTGTTAGCGTATGGTGCAATTGAAACAATGTTATCATATTTTGAAAATAAGAATAAAGGAGCTATTTCTGTTGCGGTGGGCCTAGGGCTTTTAGCATTGGGTGAATTTTTAGGATGGTATTCTTTTGTTTTTCCAGAATCAGTACTATACACAGCTTCGATGACAATCAAAATTGGAGGATTGATAGCACTATTCATTCCAGTGAGCAAAGTCCCATTAACTAAGATAAAATTTGATGATGATTTTGAATAATTTAGATATAGGCACAAAAATTTGTGAATTAAAAAAGTGTCAAATTCTTTTGTCTTTTTAGTATATTGGAAAATATCAACGTACTCTCATAGAAATTAGAAAGATATTCTATTGAGGAAATGGCAGAGTATAGAACACATATGAAAATAATTGGCGATATTTTATCAACAACTAGAGATGATCTACAAGATGAAGATGGAGCAACAGTAACATATCTCATTAGAAAAGCAAATATTTCACATTCAAGAATTTCTAGAATTCTAAAAACCTTAGTATCGCAAGGACTTTTAGAACAAGTAGATACACAAGGCTCAAACAAATATAGAATTAGTCCAACAGGTAGAGAATTTCTTCAAGCATATAATACATTTACAAATTTTGCAGATAATTTTGGATTGAATATCTAGTCTTCTTCATCAAATTCATCATCAAATTCATCATCAAAGTCATCTTCGAATTCTGTGTCTTCATAATCAGAAGGAGTGGACATATCTCACAAAAAAATCATCATAGTATTAAAAATGTATTCAAAAGTAAATGATAATTAAACAAAAAATGCAGAATCAATTATGAAAGTAAAATGTGATAAAAGAGGAATTGAAAAAGCTATAGGAGTTATCAATCATGGGGGGATTGCAGTTTATCCAACTGATACCGTATATGGAATAGGTTGTAATCCATACGATAATGAAGCAGTAAAAAAAATTTATGATATAAAATCCAGAGATAGTTCCAAACCATTACCAGTTTTGACTTACTCCACAGAAATTGCAGAAAAAATTGTGGATATTGATGATTTTACAAAAAAAATTGTTTCAAAGTTTTGGCCAGGGCAACTTACAATAATTTTAAAGTTAATCGATGATGATTTAAAAAAATCATTATTATTAAATGAGAAAATTGCTATAAGAGTGCCAAATCATAAATGTACTTTAGAAATTTTGAAAGGTTGTAACTTTCTAGTGGGAACAAGTGCAAATATTTCAGGACATCCATCATTTACAAATCCGGATGAATGTGTTAGAAATTTAGAAAATTATGATATTTTTGTTGATGGAGGAACAATAACAAGTAAAGCAGAATCAACGATTATTGAAATAGAAAATGAAAAGATCAACATTATTCGAGAAGGTTCTTTGACAAAAGAGGAGATTTTAGAAGGATGAATTTGATCATTACATGTGCTAGACATCTTGAGCCAGAAACTGAAGATGAATTAAGAGATATTTTAGAAGAATTTGGAGATTCAGATGCAGATATCATAATTACTAATATGTCAGGGATTTTGACTGCCAAAACAAAACTAGATCCTGTCAATGTAGTAATTAAAATGAAAGAAATGTTGCTCGATGAGCCTTGGAGTATAAGATACTGCTTAAGAGTGATACCAATTCAGAATATTGTCGAAACTAATATTGAAGAAATTGAGAAAATAATTGCTGAAAATTCCAATCAGATTTTGGATAATGAGACATATAGAATTTCAATAGAAAAAAGAAATTCAGACATATCTAGTCAAGAAATAATTGCAAAAATTGCAGATAAAATAAAAAACAAAGTGTCACTAGAATTTCCAGATAAAATTATTTTAATTGAGATACTAGGAAATAAGACTGGAGTATCCATATTAAAAAAATCAGATATACTGAGTGTTGAAAAAACTAAGCGTAGTATGTCAGACTAGAATTGCAGCTTTTTCTATCAAAATATCTTCTAAAGGGTTTTTAGAATAAACAACATCTAATTGTTTTTGAGAAATTTTAAAATATTTTTTAAGAAAAGAATCATTTTTCTTTACAAATAAATTTACAGATAAAGGTAGTAAATCTTCATACAATGAATTTAGGGATTTTTTATCTCCAATGGTAATTAGAATAAAATTTGATTTAGGTTTTATTCCAACGGTCAATATTGCATCAGATATTTGCTTTGTCAATGCAAAACGCATCAAAATATCTATTTCAAGCTTATTTGATAGCAGAATATTATTTTTTTTAGATTCAAAAGACAATGATATGATTTTTTTCAAATGATATGAATTCATAATAAAACTACTGGAAACAGCTTGAATCTGAATTTTCGGATATTTGTTTCTTAAATTATCAATGAATTTTACATCTATTGATGGCTGACCTTTTATTTCAATTACTTGGATTTGTTTTGAGGATATTTTGAAAGTAATTTTTTTCGATGCTCCTCCATGAATAACAGGAATTATACTTACAAGATCATTATTTTTTATTATCGTAGATTTACCATCCATTGCAGACGAATCTACACCATTTATTGCAATTAAGATATTTTCAATATCCAATTTTGGTGAGTCAACAGGTTTTAGTTCTAACAAAAGTTTCAATAGTTCTTTTATAGGGATATCAGATTTGTCAATTTGTAAGTTTTCAGTCAAAAAAGATTTTTTAGCACCACCTACTAGTTTTACAGTAATCATTCTAATCTAATTGTAAATTATAAAATTAATATTTAATTTTCTATTCTGCTTTCTCTTCTTCAGGTGTTGCTTCTGTAACAGTTTCAGGTGTTGCTTCTGTAACAGTTTCAGGTGTTGTTACTTGATTCTCTTCATTTCTTTGTTCTTCAATTCGTGAAGATTCAATTCTAGATTGCTTGAATTTTTCTTCTCGAATCTCTTTTTTAATGAATTTTGTGATATATCCAGCTATTTCGTTTTTCAAACCTTTAGAACGGATTATAGAAATTTGATCAAGGGCTTTTTTGTTATTAGCAAAGTCTTCACCAAATTTAGATTTATGATCTACTAAAACCTCGTATGAAAGACGCTTGATTCTATCCAATATTCAATTTAAGAATGGGGGTATTTTATACCTATATTCCAAGGAACGAATTTGTGTTTTTTTCTAGCGAAAAAGCCATTTCATCAAACGTTTTTCCTAGAATTTTTGAGGCACAGAAGATCACACTAGGGATAAAGGTAATTTGTCCAGACTTCATTTCAAAGCATCTAGAAAATTTTACAGGACCATCGGTTTCAACAAGGATTTTTGATTCATCTGTAACAGAGACTAAAGTTTGTTTATCATTTGCATAAACCATTACAGGTCCATAAGATACAAAAAATCCCATATCCATTGCTTTTCGTAGCTGTTTTTTACTTCCATCAAACCAGTGAAGCAATGCATGTTTAGTACTATAGGATGTCATTATTTCAAAAATATCATCAAGACTTTTTCTTGAATGGATTGAAACGGGTTTGTTAAATTTTTCCCCATATGATAATAATGTTTCAAAAACATGTCGTTGTCTTTTAGCATCATCAGTATTATTCACATATGTTGGATCTAATCCAATTTCTCCAATTCCTGAAAGATGTGTATGATTGTCTTCTATCAAGGCAATCATATTTTCAAGATTGTCATTGGCACATTCTGGATGAATTCCAATAAATGGTAAAACAAGATCACTGTCTTTTGCTAACTTTAGAGTTTCTAATGAATTTTGTACATCCATAGATACGCAACATGCTTTAATTTGCAAATACTCCATTTCTTTTAAAATAAATTCCATATCAGAGATATATTCAGGATCAGACAAATGTATGTGGGAATCAAAATACCATGTCATTTCTTTATCAATTCTTAAAATAGTCTGTATAAATCGATTCCTTGGTGATATTTTTTCACTCATTATCTTTTTTCGGAAAAAATTAAAATAGATTTCATGAGATCATCAGAACTTGGATTATCTGCAATGTATAGAATTTTGAAAAAAGCTGGTGCTGAAAGAGTCAGCGATGAATCAGCAGATGAATTAAGAAGAATAATTGAAGAGGTTGCAGACAGTATTGCAAAAAGTGCAGTAGATATGGCTTCTCATGCAGGTAGGAAAACAGTAAAAGGAGAAGATGTAAAGTTGGCTTCAAAACCATTTAACAAATTCTAATCTAAAGAGTTTAATTGTTCATTTTGTGTTTTTTAAAACGGTACTCTGGCAGAACGGTTATGCGTGAGCCTGCAAAGCTTATACAAGGGGGTTCGACTCCCTCGGGTACCTTATTTTACAATCACTTGGCCCTTCATCCAAGGATGAAGAGTGCAAAAATAATCATATGTTCCGGATTCATCAAACCTAACAGAATAGGATTCAAACGGATCTAAATGACCACTATCAAAAAGATCCGTAGGCTCTTCGTAAAAGCCAGAAGTTACACTATGAAATGCAGAATCGTGGTTTACCCATGTTACTGGTTTCCCTTTTTCCGTAACAATTGAAGATGGAATGTAACAAATATCTTGCACCTCACATCCGGGACGGGAAACTTTTGTAGGCATTATGACATCACCTTCAACAATCAAATCATCTTTTTCTGTTGTTTTATTTTCAGAAGTATTTGTTAATGAGAATGTCAAAATTACAATAACAGTTACTACGACTGCGCTTAAAATAGAAATTTTTTTTATCAAAACATATCACATCCACAACAAAGTTATTACATAATTACCAAATTCTCTAAATATATAACATACCAGAAATTTTGATTGGCGCAAAATGAAAATGGGTTGCTAGAGTACATTCCAGGCTCTCATACACTTTTAGTACAAAAAAACTCTAGTCCCCCACTAGAAGGATTTGCTGAGAATATCAGAGGGAGTATTCATGAATATGCTGAAAATTCTAAAAGTGAGGTTGAAAAAGGAAATAATTTTCTTCAATGGGTTTTAACAAGAGTTTTTGAGGCCACTGAAGACGATGCAGCTGATGCAATTGTGGATGGTGCAAACGATCTAGGAATTGACGCATATTTACCAGTAGATTTTTCAGATAACACGATTAGATTATTTCAATCAAAATATGGAACATCTCACTCATTAGAAGCAATAGCAAAATTCAAAGAAGATGCAAAGAGATTACTAGCAAAAGATGTTAAAAAAATGAGGCCAGAATTGGCTCAGCTTGTTACAAAAATTAAAGAAAAAAATCTAAAGATAAAATGCTGCTATGTAACTGATCAGAAAGTAGATTACAAAGATGAAATGGTTGAAATCATTGATGAAGAAAAAATCATTCAAAAATTATGGGATAGAATCAAAAAACCAGCTGCAGGAAAAAAATCGTCAATCAAACTAGAGAGAATGCTTAGGCATGAAAATACCATTCTAGGTATTTTAAAACTACGAGAATTAACAGAATTTGTAAGTAAGAGTAGAGATTATGTTTTTGAATCAAACATTAGGCAATGGATGCAGTTTAAGACTACAGTCAACAAAGGATTAAGAGAAACATTACAAAGTAATCCAAATAAATTCTTTTTTTATAATAATGGAATTACAATTGTAGTTAGTGACTTTACAGAATTGGGAGAGAATTTGATTGAACTTCATGCACCTCAAATAGTTAATGGTGCTCAAACATCAAATTCAATTCTTGATCACTCAAAGAGAACAAAAAATATGGACGGTTCCATGACAGTTACTATTATCAAAGCTGATGATGAGCAAGAACAAAATAACATTACTAAATATAGAAATTCTCAAAATTCAGTTAGAGGAAAAGATCTTGTTTCTTTAATGGATTTTCACAAATCAATTAAATCACAGTTAAGAAATTGTGGTTATTTTTATGAAATTCAAGCAGGCTCTTTTGACAGTAAATCAAAATCTAAACAATGTGAATATGAAGGTGATTTAATTTACAATAATTATCTCCCAGATAATCATAAAAAAGTAATTGTTGCCAAAGATGCAATTCAATCACTAGTTGCAGGAATTGAACAAAGACCAACAGAGGCATATAGTTCACCAGCTCAATTTCTTCCAAGAGGAAGTAAATACGACGACATTTTCAACGACAATCTAAAAGATGATTACAGACTTTTACTATATCCATATCTTGTCAAAGAATTTGCCAAAAAATCATTAAAGTATGGAAAACAAGGAGGACATAAAACAAAAAGATATGCAACATTATTTTTTGTTGCAGTATACTTTAGAATATTACATAAGAAAATTCTCGAATCAAAAGGAGACTACAAAGGAGACATTAGAAAATTAGAGCCTATTTTTCGTAGTTTCAAATTAAATTCCAGAATTTTAAAGATAACAGACATTATTGTGACAAAATTCCTTGAAGATACAGTCGTAGATGATGAAATTGAGATGGCAAACACAAAGCACAATTTCTTCTCTCAACATGTTTGGAATGATACAATGCTGCGTGTAATTGATAAAAAAATTAGACAGGAAGATGATGAAATTGTATCCTTAAAAAAACTGGCAAATAGTTTATTTTAATTTTAAAGGCAGAAGTCCAACCAAGTAAAAATCTTGCAGGAGGTTTACATTGGTCAGACTATCTTACCCAAAATTAGTAAAACCCAGTGATATTTAACATAATTATTATGATTTTGATTTTCTACGAGAATGTTTTTTATATTGATTAAAAAGACCAAAAGCAGTTTGGTTTCAAAAGAAAAATGTGTTATTTGTAGTGAAAAAATCAAACTTCATTACAATCCAATGGATGAATGGGGAATCAAAGGTTCGATTTGTGGAGATTGTTATTCAAAAAAAATCAATGAACATTATCCAGGAGAACACGTAAGAGTAAACAAACATTTAGACTAGAGTTTTTCTGATTTTGAATACTTGTTTGCATTAAGACAATTCCATGCAAGCGGATCATCTTTTACATCTTTTTCTTGTAAAAATTTAATGTCAGTTGTAGTTTTTTTTCTTTTCAATAAATTTATTTGAAAACTAGAAAATTGTTTGCAATCACAACTTTTGAAAAGACATTCATCATTATCGTTTTCATCATGATCTTGTGCTTCATGAGTACAATCACATAAGGCATCTTTTTTTACATCATTAAGTGATTTTTTTGTATACACTCCTAATCTAAGATATGCTTCTCCACCATGCCCTTTCTTAAACCGTTCATAATTTTCAGACTTTGGCAAGACTTTGAAAAATGACAAGTTGGTATCAGGTTTTTGGGAATCCGATCCCATGATGAACCAATAACTATCATCAATTTCTACAAATCGGATTTTGATAGATGGATCTACCCACCAATGAATAGTATCATGCCAAATAGAAGCCGATTCTTTTTGCTCAGTAAACAAAGGAACCACATTCATTCTAAGGTCATAATATCTGTAGGCAACACCTACGAAGTCATCAAACCAAGGAATTGAAGATTGAGAAGACAACGCAGACAGATCAGCCTAGAGCATATTTATCTGATCTGAATGAATGGTAATACCCTTATATCTGAGTTTGAAAATATCATACGTATGGTTTCCTATAGAACTAGCATGCAAATAGTTGCAGACTTGCTTACTGCTACTGAACAGTCTGGACAGGAAGGCATCAAAACAACTTCACTTCTAACAAAGGCTAATTTATCACATTCAAGACTATCAAAATTCTTGCAGAATTTAACCGGTGCAGGATTAATTAACAAAATTGAATTTGATGGAAAGAATACTTTTGTAATTACACCAAAAGGAAGACAGTATTTGGAATCTTATGCAAACTTTTCAAGTATTGCAGAATCATTTGGATTAGAACTTTAAAATCTATTTTCTAGATCTTCTTTTAGCATTTGCTTTCTGTCGTTCTTTCTTTTCTTTGTATGAACTGTAAACTAAAATGATGATTATTCCTGCAATTGCAGCATAAAATAGTGGAATAAGTGGAGGATCTCGAAATTCGCCTGATGAGGGTTCAACAAATGCTATAGGAATAGTCACGACCATAAAAATCAAAATTATTAAAAGATATTTATCCATAAATGAACTAATTTACAAAACCATATATCTTTTTGAAATTAGATGATGGCAATAGAGAATCATGGCAAAAATACTTGAGATGGTAGGTTTAGTTCTTGTAGCAATTATGACTCTAGGATTTGTAGGTCTACTTGAACCATATGGAATTAGAAATGGTACATCAGAATTATTTTGGGGTTGTGCAGGAGGTACATTATTGATAATTATTTACCGAAAAATGAAAAGGAAGCAAGAAGAAAAAGAAGAATAAAGATTTTTTAGAAATTGTTATGAAATGATCAATCATCATTGAACCGACAGATCTATAAAGGACGATTCAAGGTAATTTATGAGGGGAGTATGACAGATCAAACAAAAGAATGGTGGCAAGGTTTAGGAAAAGAATTAGAAATAGATATTGAAACCTTCGATGAATAAAAAATCTAAATAATTTTAAAATTTTTACAAATCAAAGCCCTGGATGGGGTACGAACCCACGACCTAACGCTTACGAGGCGTTCGCTCTACCAGGCTGAGCTACCAAGGCACTTTTGGATAAATCCATCAGAGTTAATAAAAAGCCTTTCCGAGTTGGATTAATTGAAGAAAACTATTTCAGGAGTTAGAGGAGTATTTGGAGAAGATCTAAACCTAAAAGACGTGTTAGAGTTTTGTAATAATTTTTCGAGTTTAATCAAATCACAAAAATGTGTAATTGGGAAAGACACTAGGCCATCAGGAGATATGATTAAAAATGTTGCAAGTGCAGAATTAATGAAAAATGGCATAGATGTATTTAATTTAGGAACGGTACCAACTCCAGTAGTTTTTAGAGAGGCCAGAAAATATGGAGCAGGATTAGTAATATCTTCTTCACATAATCCAATAGAGTGGAATGGGATGAAATTCATAATTGAAGGAAGAGGAATTAACGAGCAAGAATTACCCAGAATTGTTGAACATCAAGAAAATATTAAATCAAAAATTGGTTCTGAATCTAATATTACATCAACATACATAGAAGATGCAAAAAAAATCATAGGAGATATTCAAAATAATCCAGATATAGTAGTAGATATTGGTGGTGGATCTGCAAAGGGATTTGCGCCAGAATTGTTGAGAGAATCAGGATGTAATGTAGAAGTATTAAATGAAGAACTTTCGCAATGTTCTAGAGGTCCAGATCCTACATCTGATGAATTATCTGAATTAAGAGCAGCATCAATCAAAAAGGAAATCGGATTTGCATTTGATTTAGATGGAGATCGCTTAGTAGTGGTAAGAAAAGGTGAAAAACAAACTCCTGATGTAACATTGGGATTAGGAGTTGCAAAATCTCTAGAATTAGGTTACAAAAAATTTGTTCTGAGTGCAGATACAAGCATATCAATTGAAAAATACATCAAAGAAAAGGGAGGGACCATCAAAAGATCAAAGGTGGGTGAGGCAAATGTAATAGAACTCATGCTTCAGACAAATGCTCAAGCAGGCGGAGAGGGAAGTAGTGGTGGTTTTATTTTACCTGAGTTTAATTATTGTAGAGAAGGTATTCTTAGCAGTGGATTAATTGCATCCATGTTAGGTACATCAAAATTTGATGAGATTCTAAATTACATGAAAAGTTTTTTCCAAATTAGAGAGAAAACTAAAATTAATTCTAATTTTCATGACAAAGTAATAGAAGAGATAAAAAATAAATTTTCAAAAGAATATTCAGAGATCGATTCTCAAGATGGAATTAAAGGAATCATTGACGATGACAGTTGGGTTTTGATTAGGAAATCAAACACTGAAGACATCATTAGAGTTTCAGCAGAATCAAATGACATAGAAAAATGTAAAAAAATTACAAAGGACACTTTAGAAGTAGTGAAACAAAGTTATGACAAAGTTAGATGAATTCACTATAATCAAAATTTTTCAAAAGGAATTTGGAAATAAGAAATTTGTTTCTGAAGATGTAGAGACATTCAATGTAGGAAAAATCAAAATTGTTGCTAAAACAGATACACTTGTAGAAAGTACAGACATTCCAAAGAAAATGGGGTTAGAAGAAGCTGCAAGAAAAAGTATTGTTGCATGTGTAAGTGATTTTGCTTCAAAAGGGATAAGACCAGAATTTGGTATCATATCAGTAAATCTACCAAATAATATTTCACACTCAAAAATCACATCTATCGCAAAAGGATTCAAAAAAGCTGCTAAAGAGTACGGAATTGCAATTTTAGGTGGTGATACTAATTCAGGTAAAGAGATAGTCTTTAACGTAAGTATTTTTGGCAATTCAAACAAAATAGTAACAAGAAAAGATTCCAAAATAGGGGACATCATATTTGTGACAGGTCCATTCGGCTATACAAAAATAGGATTAGATTTACTTCTCGGTAAACGAAAAGAAAAAGGAAAATTTGCTGAAAAATCAATTAAATCAATGACCAATCCTAAACCAAAGATTGGTTTTGGGTTAAAAAATAAAAAATATTTTTCATCATCAATGGATTCGAGTGATGGATTATCAACAACACTGAATGAAATGTCAAAACAAAGTAAGAAGAAATTCATTATTAGCAACATGCCTGTAAAAAGGGATTTAGAAAAATATGCAAAAATCCATAAGCTTGATTTGATTTCTTTGGTTTTTCATGGAGGGGAGGAGTATGAATTTGTTTTTACAGTACATCCAAAATATAAAGAAATAATTAAAAAAAATGCTAGACGTCTTAAAACACCCATTATAGAAATAGGACAGGTAGAATCAGGTAATGGAGTATTTCTTAAAGAAGGTAGAAATTATAATAAAATTAGAGACTTGGGATGGAAACATTTTAGATAATTATTCACCATAAGAAAAATCACGCTCTACATTATTTACAATACTAAAAATTGATTCTGCAGGAAGTACAGAAACACAATCTTTGATCCACAAATTATCAAGATACAGTAATCTATTCATATCATCTTCTAGAAGTTCTTCAGGGTTTGAATCCGGATAAAGTGAATGAATTCTGTATCCCTCATTAGCAATTTCTTGACATTTTTTTTCTAGTGGAGATAAAACGTCATCATTGGTAGGGGATAGAGATTGAAATGCTACAGACCCCACTAAAGCAACAGCTACTGCAATTCCAATTGCCAAGAAAAGAATGGAGGTCATTAAAGAAATTCAGTTTAAAATAGTATATGAACAATCAGCATTTTAAAGTCAAGTGATCAAATTTAGGCAAAATTAGAAAATCAATGTTTTTTAAACCCTTTAAGGTGTGAGTAGATATTGTCAGAAACTGAAGCCCAAATCAAGGAAGTTCCAGAAGTGGTAGAAACACCAGTTGAAGAAGTAGAAACTGAAGCTAAAGTAGAATCCAAGGCTCAACCAGAGGCAAAAAAAGAAGGACCTGACAAATGGGGAATTGCCCACATTTACAGTAGTTACAATAATACAATTATTCATATGACTGATCTTACTGGTGCAGAGACTGTATCAATTAGTTCAGGTGGAATCCACGTTAATGCTGACAGATATGAGTCATCACCATTTGCTGCAATGAAAGCTGCAAATGCAGTTGTAGAATCTGCAAGAACAAAAGGATTCACAGGATTTCACATCAGAGTTCGTGCAGTAGGAGGAGTTGGCTCTAGAGTTCCAGGTCCAGGAGCACAAGCTGCAATCAGAGCTTTGGCAAGAGGCGGATTCAAGATTGGAAGAATTGATGATGTAACACCTATCCCTCATGACACCACTAGAAAGAAAGGTGGAAAAAGAGGAAGAAGAGTCTAATCAGACAATTTTATTTTAACATCACAACCTCTAGAAAGGAAATAATCTGTCATAAATTTAACAAATTTTTGTGTTTGATCACTCCATCGATATTTCTCTATCATGCCTGAAAACTTTTCTTCAATTCCGGCCTGTAATTCAGGCTTAAAGGATAATTTAAAAAAAGTCCATCCAAATTTTGTTGAAGGTTCACTAACAGTATATCCACTATAACATCCTAGAAGACTTTCCATATGTGAGAGTGATTTTTTTATGGATAGTAGATCATCAGCATAATTTTTTGTCCCAACTTCTAATACAATACTCATTCTTCATCACTATTTTCAGATGAGCCCTTACTGAGTTTATCACTTAAGGATACAAATTTTCCATCTTGTTCAACATTAATTTTAGTTTCCATTCGAACATTGAGTCCAACTGATCGAAACAGAGTCAGCAACTTCCCCCCATCAAGAGTTTCATTAATTTCACCAGTTTTAATTAATTCAAATATTTTGTCTATAATTATTTTAGTTTCATTTGGAAATTGTGATTCAGCATTTTCTAAAACTTCTAATCCTCGAAATCCAAGAATCTTTACAACTGAAGCACGAGGATTTTCAGGAATTTTTTCTTTTTGAGATTTTGTAGATTCTTTGATTTCTTCTCGTGTAGAAATATTTTTTTGCATTTCAGCTAGTCGCTTTGCTTTTAATCTTTCAAGTTCAGAATCTTCTTCGCTCAACCTTTAATCACACCAATAGGCACTAGTTTTGCTACTTTTGTGGCTATTCCCAAATTATGAGACACATTTACTACAGCATCTACATCTTTGTAAGCTTGAGGGGTTTCTTCGACAACACCGTCCCGTGTTAATGCTTTGATAAATATTCCTTGATCATTGAGAGATTTTTTTACATCATTTTCAGAATAATTCCTTCTGGCTTTAGATCTAGACATTGTTCTTCCAGCACCATGAGCAGTAGAGCCAAAACTCAAATTCATTGAGTTGGGTTTACCAAGTAAAATCCAGCTTGCAGTACCCATTGAACCGGGTACCAAGACAGGTTGACCTAAATCACGGTATTTAGATGGGATTTCATCACGATTTGCAGGAAATGCTCTAGTAGCTCCTTTTCTATGAACTACTAATTTTCTTTCTGCACCATCAACTTTGTGTTTTTCTACTTTGGCAATGTTATGGGCAACATCATAAACTAATTTCATATCAAGATCAGATTCCGATTGATTAAAAACACGTTCAAAAGAATTCCTAGTCCAATGCGTTAGCATTTGTCTATTACTCCATGCAAAATTTAATGCAGCAAACATTGCTTTTCTATAAGATTCACCTTCTTCAGAATTGTTTGGCACACATGCAAGTTCTCTATCAGGCAAGTCAATATCATATTTTTGCATTGCTTGTTCGGAAACTCTAAGATAATCACTACATACTTGATGACCAAAACCTCGGGAGCCACAGTGAATTAAAACAGTAATAGTTCCTTCTTTAATTCCCATTCTGTTTGCTGCTTCTTCATCATGGATTTCTGCAACCTTTTGTACTTCTAGAAAATGATTTCCAGAACCCAAACTTCCTAGTTGAGGAGCACCTCTCTTTCTTGCTTTATCAGAAACTTTGTTTGGATCAGCGTTTTGAATTTGACCATTTTCCTCACAAACATCTGAATCATTTGATGAGCCATATCCATGATCAATTGCCCAGTTTACACCTTCAACTAAAACTTCATCTAGTTCTGAATGACTAAGTTTTACTGCACCCTTAGAACCAACCCCTGAAGGAATTGAGCTAAATAGATCATTGACTAATTCTTTAAGTTTGGAACGAACTGTTTGTTCATCTAAATTTGAACGAAGTAATCTCACACCACAATTGATATCATATCCTACACCACCTGGACTAATCATTCCTTCTTCAGCATCCATTGCTGCAACACCGCCTACTGGAAAACCATAACCCTCATGCCCATCAGGCAAAACAACGCTATGACTGACTATTCCTGGAATTGATGCAACATTTCGTGCTTGCATAATTGTTCTATCAGATAGCATTTTTTGTAATAACGGTTCATCAGCATAAATTTTCACAGGTACCTTCATTCCAAGACTAGAATCAGCATCAATTTGGTATTGGTTTTCTCCGATTTTTTTTGGGTTAGAAGATGACATGAGTAAAAAATCCCTTCAATCCAATTTAAATCATCAGAAGAATAGAAAAAGAAATTGGCAGAATATTACCAAACAAGAAATTTATCATCTAATTTATCTAGGATAAAATAGTTTTATCAAACATGGTAAGAAAAAAGTTAACTGATAAAGAAATAGAAAAGCAAAAAGAAGAACAGAAAATTAGAGCAGATGCATCTAGAGCTGCTAGAAGAAGTGGAAAAAGTATGAAAACTGAAGGTAAAGTAGCAAAATCAAATGCAAAAACAAAAGAAGCCAGATCATCAAAAAAGATTGCAACTGTACGAAAAAGATCAAGAAGTTAAAAAAATTCAATATTTAATGGATTCCTACTACATCATCTAAAGATTAATGAATCTACTAAATTTTGTTTAGTTATTCATGAAAACTGAAAAAGAAATAGAAGAATACAGAAAAGGGATTGAAAAAAGACTTACAGAAACTAAATCAATGGATGCAATAAAGTATTATCAAGGAGTTCTCAGGGCGCTAGAATGGGTAACAACAGGCACAGATGTTTAGAATCCAAGGAAATTCTATGTTTTTTCTTTATTTTACAATCAGTACGGGTTTCTTTGATTTATGAAGTACATAATTTGAAGTACTACCAAGAAATAGCTCTTTTGCAGCACCCATTCCCCTTGAACCAATTACAATTAGATCAAAATTTTGTTTTTCTGCCACTTCAACAATTCTTTTTCCATCATCGCCATAAGATATTCTATCAAAAAACAAAATTCCTTTTTTAGCTGCTAGTAATTTTGCTTTTTTCATGATTTTTTGAGCATGTTCCAATAAAATTTTCTCTAAAGGAGTAATTGGGTCACTAGCTCTTGGTTTAACAATTCCTAAAACATACAGACCAGTAATTGTAGAATGTGACTCTCTTGCCATTTGTACTGCAACATCAAAACCTCGAAATGAATTAGGTGAGCCATCTAGGGGTACAAGAATTTTCTTAATTTTGAAAGTCATGTTAAAAATCAATCAAATTTCAATTTAAAGCCGATTTAGATTATCTAATATGATTTTCAAGTTTGATATTCTAAAAGACTCTAAAATATTTAAGAAAACATTGAATATTAAAATGAGTAATGCTAAAACCATCACAATTAAAGATGTAATGACAAAATCTGTTATTTCTGTAGATGCATCAATGACAATTAATGAAACTGCAAAAATGATGGAAGATGCTAAAGTAGGAGCAGTTATCATTATGGAAAAAAATTTTCCAATAGGGATTGTCACAGATAGAGATTTTGCAGTAAAAGTAGCAGCACATGCATATGAAATTTCAACATCAATTAAACAAATAATGTCATCTCCATTATTATCAATAAATTCAGATGAATCAGTAAGAAATGCAGCTGATTTAATGTTTGAACGTGGAGTAAGGAAGCTTCCAGTTCTAGAAGATGATAAAGTAGTTGGAATGATTACCGCAACAGATATTGTTAATTTACTGGCAGTTAGCGTAGAAGAAGACATTAGAGATATGTACTTTCATTCTGTAGCAAAAATTTATTCTAATTATAGTCCATATAATTAAAAAGTCATGGTAATGCCAATTATTTTACTAGTTGGAATTCCAATTTTCCTTGGAATTGTGTACATGCCACCATTTGACATACCTGTAGAAGAAGAACCAGAAAAAATTCTAGATAAACCAGATGTTAGTTTTTTGTATTATATTTTGATAGGGATTTGGACGTTGTATTTGATCAAAATTCTTCTTCAAGTAAAGAAAGGTACATTCAAGGTAAATCAGAGATACTAGTATGAATACCGCTCCATATTGGAACAAAAAAGTGTGCTCAGACTGTAAGAGAATGAATTGTCAGAAGGGATGTCTATGTGATTGTCACGAGTTACGAGACAGAATTAATTAAAATTTCACAAGTAGATTTATTTTCTGTGTAAAAAGAGAGAGAATGTTGGCAATTTTACCTATTGATAATGGTCGTTATGGAACTAAAGAAATGATGGATATTTTTAGTGAGCAGAGAAAAGTAGATTATCAATTAGAGATTGAAGGAGCTGCTGCAATTTCTCAAAGCGAGATAGGAATGATCTCAAAAAGTGTTGGAAAGGAAATCTTCAGAGCAGCAATGTCTGGAAAAATTACTGCTAAAAGAATAAAACAATTAGAAGCTAAAAGTGATCACGATACGGCAGCTCTTGTAGAATCATTAAGTGAGAAATGTAGTAAAAGTGCCAGACCATGGATTCATTATGGATTAACAAGTAACGATTTAGTAGATACAAGTAACTCAATGCAAATGAGAGATGCATTACAAATCATTGAACCCAAAGTTGCAAAGATGGCATCAATTCTTGCAAAAAAAGCTGTAAAGTATGAAAAGATTCCAGCTGTTGGTAGAACTCATGGACAACATGCAAGCATCATATCATTTGGATTAAAATTTGCTAATTGGGCAGCTGAAATGGCAAAGCATGTAGAAAGAATAGAGGAAATTAAGAAGAGGATTTTAATTTGTAAAACATTAGGTGTTGTAGGTACTGGTTCACTAATGGGTGCAAAATCACTAGAAGTGCAAAAAAGAGCATCAAAACGATTAAAATTATTTCCTGCCGAAGTGACAACTCAAGTGGTACCAAGAGAAAGATACGCAGAGTACGTATTTGAATTGGCATTAATTGGTTCTACTTTAGAAAAGATTGCCATAGAGATTAGAAACTTGCAAAGAACTGAAATTGGGGAAGTAGCTGAACAATTTAAGAAAGGACAAATGGGTAGTAGTGCAGTTCCTGTTAAAAGAAACCCAATCAAAAGTGAGCGAGTATCATCATTATCTAAATTAGTAAGAAGTCAAGTTGCAGTTTCCTTTGAAAATATTCCATTATGGCACGAACGGGATCTTTCAAATTCAGCTAACGAGAGATTCGTAATCCCAACAGTATCGATTTTAGTTGATGAAATGCTTGAAACCATGACCAGAATTGTTTCAAATTTGATGGTAAATGAAAAAAGAATTGTAGAGAATCTATACATTACAAAGGGACAGATATTTGCAGAATTCGTCTTAGAAGCTCTAATCAAAAAAGGCATCCCAAGATTCGTAGCATACAAAGATGTTCAACGAGTTGCATTTGAGGCAAATGATAAAGGAATTCAATACATCGATGCAATCAAAAATGATAAAGCATTCTCTTCAAACTTGACTGATATAGAAATCAGCGCAATATTTTCTCCAGAAAAACATCTTGGTGCATCTTCAGCAATAATTAAAAATGTACAAAAATCTGTTCAAAATACAATAAAAAAATTCATCTAGTTTTCAGAAAAGCCTTGTGAATTTTAGAACCATATTGTAACGCCTTCTTTCGTTTTGTACATGAAAGTTCTGGAACGTTAATGTCACTAGCTAATTTACGTATAATGTGCTTACGATACAAATCTTCAGAATCATGAATTTTTTCAGATATTGGAATAGTTTTTGCATATTCAATAAATTTTTCAGACAATAGAGGTTGTAGAATTTTTACTTCAAATTCTGATGCAATAAGATTAACGGCCTTCATCATTTTCAATTCATTATCTAATTTAGATTTCATTACTTCAATAATTTGAGATTCACCTCCAGAAAATGCTTCTCTGTATGCATTATAACCACAAAATAATTCATCAATTCCATTAGCTGTGATTACTGTATCAAGTTCCAAGCTACTAGCAAGTTTAGAAACATAATAAAATGCAATACAGTTTTCATTCCAAGATAGATTTTCAGTTTGTATTTTCTCATTTATTTTTGAGGAAATTGTAGGAAAAGTCTCAGAGTCAATCTCTAATACATGATGAGGGTATTTTAGATATTCATTTACTTGTTTTGCAAACAAAATATCATGTGAATCTGGAAATCCAATTGTCAACAAAGTAATATCGAAATTCATGTCAGAGCATATTTTTGAAATTAATGTACTATCTACTCCTCCAGAAAAAGCAATTCCAATTTTCTTTTCGTTTATTGTATCTAAAATAGAATTTTTAATATTTTCAAGCAGTTTCTCATTTGCCTTATCCATGATTATTCACGACATAATTCCCATAGAAATGTAATGAATCAATCTTTTAATTTAACACTATTTCTTAATGAATATGATGAAATTATCAGATGCAGATATTGATGAAGAGTTAAAGAACTTGGAAGGTTGGAGTGTTATGAATCAAAAACTACACAAAGAATTTCAATTTGAAAGCTTTAATCAAGCTTTTGGCTTTATGACCAGAGCAGCTATGGAGATTGAAAAAATGAATCATCACCCAGAGTGGTTTAATGTTTACAATAGAATCACAGTAGAGCTGACAACTCACGACGCTGGAGGCATTACAAAAAACGATGTCAATCTTGCCAAAATTCTAAATTCTCTGGAATAATTGTAAATAAAAAATCAGGCATATTCATTACAGAATTTATATTATATCCAAAGTTAGATGACTTCAAATGGCAACAAGTCCAACAATTCTAGATTCAGATTTTAGATATATCGATAAAAAGGGAAATTTACTCAAAACCAGAACAGAATTGACAGTAGCACAAATGCTAACATTTCTTGAACAAGAATATCAATACAATCACAAGATCACATTGAAAAATGGAAATGAAGTAAGTGTTGATTTTAAAACAGCGAAGGGGTTAATCGAAGTTATTGATAATGATGGAGATATTGAAAAATATAAACAAATCAAAGAAGATTTTCCTCAAGATAAAGTAATGGCAATAGGGCATGCAAAATACGTCGCACAAATTAAAGAATTACAAGATGTTGTATTTTATGATAAAACACCACAAACAGGTTCAATATTTCTAGAAGATGCATCATTCTCATTTGATTATGCACACATACTGCCTTTAGTTGAAAAATGCTCAATATTACATGGACATACATCTTCTGTAATGGTAGAGCTTGTAGGACAAATGAAAGATAATTTGCTATTGGATTTTGGAGAAGCTAAAAAAATTATCAAAGAAGTTGTAAACGTATTTGATCATAAATTTTTCATCAATAGAAAATATCTCAAACAAGAAGATGATTCACATTTTCAAATTAAATTTGAAGGTCCTAAAGGGATGTTTGAATTACAAGTTCCCAAAAATACAACATATCTTTTAGAAGGAGAAGCTACCGTAGAAAATCTATCAAGTGAAATTATAAAATTATTAGCACCAAAAATGCCATCAAATGTAGAAGCAGTTGGTGTATACATCTATGAAGGCTACAACAAGGGTTCACATATTATTTCAAATATTTCAAGATAGTTAAGAAATGGAACCTAAAATTTCAGAAAAAGCATGGAATCCAGAATTAGAGAAAGAAATTCTAAAAAAATGGGAAGATGAAAAGATTTATGATTTTACACCACAAGATGACAATTATACAATAGACACTCCACCTCCATATCCTTCAGGAAGACCATGGCATATTGGAGCAGCTGCTCATTATTCACAAATAGACATGATTGCACGAACTGCAAGAATGAGTGGGAAAAATGTGTATTTTCCAATTGGAATAGATAGAAACGGATTACCAGTTGAACTGTACACAGAGAAAAAACACAATATTAGAATGAGAGAAACAGAAAGAGGTGAATTTCTAAATCTCTGCAGAGAAGCACTAGATGATTTAGAGGCTGAGATGATTGTGATAATGAAAAGTTTGGGAATTAGTGGGGATTTTGCAAATTACTACAGAACAGACTCAGAAGAATATAGGAGTCTCACACAATCAACATTCATAGAGTTATGGAAAAAAGGACAAGTCTATCTAGCAAATCGACCCAATAACTATGATTGGGTTTCAGGTACAACTATTGCAGATGCAGAAATTACATACCAAGACTTACCCACAAAACTAGTTTACATGAAATTTAAAATCAAAGATACGGATCAAGAAATAATTATTGCAAGTACTAGACCAGAATTACTTTGTGCATGTAGAACTATTATTGTCAATCCTGAAGATGAGAGATATACAAAATACATTGGAAAAAAAATAATTGTTCCAATAACAAATGTGGAAGTGGAATTAAAAACACACCATTCTGCAAAAGAAGAATTTGGTTCAGGAGCTGTTATGGTATGTAGTTACGGTGATCAAAACGATGTAGCATTATTTAGAGAATTAGAACTAGAAGAGATTGTTGCAATTGGATTAGATGGAAGAATGACTGAGGTTGCAGGTGAATATGTGGGATTAAAACCAAAACAAGCAAGAACAAAAATCATTGAAGATTTAGAAACAAATGGATTTTTAGAAAAAATTGAAGAAATTAATCACAGAACACCGATTTCAGAGAGAAGTAAGATTCCAATTGAAATTATTCCAATGGAAGAATATTATCTAAAACAAAAAGACGCAATTGTAAAAATCAAAAATTTAGGGCAAGAAATTACATTCCACCCATCAATGCATAAACAGATTTTGATGAATTGGTTAGAATCTATCAATATCGACTGGCCAATTTCAAGAAGAAGATTTTATGGTACTGAAATCCCAATTTGGTACTGCAAAAACTGCTCAGAACCTCATGTTCCTGAGCCTGGAAAGTACTATAGACCATGGAAGGAAAAATGTCCAATCAGTAATTGTTCCAAATGTAATTCAACAGAATTTGTTGGTGAGGAACGAACATTTGATACATGGATGGATTCAAGTGTATCCCCACTTTTCATCAGCAAATTTAACAGAGATGAGGAATTTTTTAAAAAAGTGTATCCAGCTTCGATTAGACCTCAAGCAAAAGATATTGTTAGAACATGGTTATACTACACTCTATTAAGATGTGAGCAATTAACGGGAGAAAAACCATGGTCTGAAGCATGGATAATGGGATATGGTTTAGACGAAAAAGGAATGAAGATGAGTAAGAGTAAAGGAAATGCAATAGATCCATTGCCAGTAATTGAGAAATTAGGAGCTGACACTTTTAGATTCTGGAGTGCAAGTGAAATTAATCACGGATATGATTTTAGATGTAATGAACAAAAAATTGAGTCAAGTAAAAAATTCCTTAGTAAGTTATGGAATGTGTCAAGATTTTTGTCTAGTTTCCCTGTGATTAAATCAGGGGATCTTACAGCATCAGATAAATGGATTTTATCAGAATTAGATAATTTAGTAAAAGAATGTAAAAAAGGATATGATGAATACAACTTTTTCATTCCTGCTATTGCAATAAGAGAATTTACTTGGAATTTGTTTGCAGCACATTATATTGAGATGGTAAAAGCTAGAGCATATGGAATTGAGTTTACTGATGAAGAAAGAGATGGTGCAATATTTACGCTTCATAAAACATTGTCAACAGTTTTAAAACTTTTAGCGCCAATTACACCTTTTATTACTGAACATCTTTGGAAGATTTTGTATTCAGAAGAAAGTATTCATAAAGAAAAACAAGTTGATTCCGAAAATCTTGAAGAACAAAGTAACATCACTAAAGAGATCACTGAATTTAATTCTAAAGTTTGGAATGAGAAAAAAGATCAAGGATTATCATTAAAAGATTCAATAAAAATTGAAATTCCTTCTATGTTAGAACCATACAAAAAAGATTTGAAATCAATGCACAATCTGATAGATTGAGCCTATTAGACCTCTAAAATTCCATTTGTGATCAAATATTGTATTCCTTGAATGAAAGCAACATCATCTATTTGTCCATCAGCCCACCAACCTGCATTGTTCTTAATCCATGATGGGATTCCACTTGCAGAGGATTCTCCAGGTTCTGTTTCAGGAATAAACATAATATTTTCAGTAATCAAATATTGTATTCCTTGAATGAATGCAACATCATCTATTTGTCCATCAGCCCACCAACCTGCATTGTTCTTAATCCATGATGGGATTTGAGATTCTGTTGAAAAGGTGGTTAATGCATCAGTTCCAATAATATCAATTACTGAATCTCCAGAAAAGAAAGGAATTACAAGTGTTCTAGAATCAGAATCAGAATTAATTTCTGCATAATCGGTTTCAAAACCATCAACTAAGATAAAGAAAACATCATCGGTTGTATCAAATTTTGCATCTAACAAATTTCTGGGAATTGTAAGTTCAATAGTTCCATCAGATGTAGTATCCATCATTATGATTAATTCAATAAAATCAGGATCTAAGAAAATCGAATCAAGAACTCCATTTTCAATATTATAATCAACATCAAATGATTCAACAGAAACAGAACCTACATCACCAAAAGATGACGGAGATGAAGAAATTAAAAAAATTGGTAAAACAAAGCCAAATAAGAAAAATAAATTTTTCATTAGCAATATTAATTACCACTTACACCAATGTCTTCATCCAACTCAACAGTAATTTCATCACCGTTAGAAACAACTGTTGAATCATCAGTTAATGATACGGTTCTAGTCAAAGTTCCAGTTCCATCTAAAAACCACAAACCGGAAATTTTACTTTGAGGTCCCAAAATTGAAACTTGGCTTGATCCATCGATATCACCAATAGGAAAATCAGCATTTAATGAAATTTTAAGCGTAGAGTGTACCTCTTCAATAACATCATCTTCAAGGAATGCAATAATCACAAGCGAATCTTTTGCTTCAGTATTTCCCGAAGAGGTTGATCGAGCTTTTCCAAATCCACAATTGTAAGGAATGCCATCCACAGAAATTTTACAATCTTGTAATTCCAATTTTAGATTAGATTTACTCTTATCAAATGTATTGAAATTCATAATACCCTCAAGAGTAGATAATTGAGTTTTATCGTGAATTCCGATAGCCTGAACGGAATCAAAAACAAGACTATATGTTTCAATTATGTTAGAAGTTCCAATTTTATCGCCTAAATAATTTCCATTGTTAATTTTTTCAAGAATTTTCTGGGTTCTAGAATCTAGTGTTTGTTGTTTTGCCTCTAGTTTTTTACGAATATCTTCTGATTTTTTAGTTAATTTATCTTGTAATTTTGAAATATCATTTGAAAGATTTTCTGCATCTCCTGAAAATTCAGATTCAATTCTATTTTGATATTTTTCTTTAATCTCTTTTAATTTCTCTTCATATTTGTTTATTTTCTTAGATAATCTTTCCTCAAGTTTTTTTCTATCTGAATCTAGTTTTTGTTGTCGTTCTTCAGCTTTTTGTTTTCTCTCTTGTTCTTTTTCATCTAGTTTTTGTTGTCGTTCTTCAGCTTTTTGTTTTCTCTCTTGTTCTTTTTCATCTAGTTTTTGTTGTCGTTCTTCAGCTTTTTGTTTTTCTTCTTCAGATGTTATTTGTTTTTGATATGCTTCAGAATTTTCTCTACTTACAGAAAGATTATCATCAGCAAATGATTCGTTAATTGAAAATAGTCCAAAAATACCTCCTAACAATATTGAGGTCAAAATGCCAAATAACACAAATTTTTTGTCCATTTTATAAGCTCGGCTAGATAATGATTAAAAAGAATTGCTTACGAATCATCACTTTGAGTTAATTTTTAAAAGATTTTACTAGATTTATGAAATATTTGTGTACTGAGGTATCAGTAGTAAGTTCAGGATGAAATGCAGTTCCAATCACATTACCCTTTTTTATTGCAACAATACGATTATTGAATTTTGATAAGACTTCAACATCTGAACCTACATCAGATACAGAGGGTGCTCGGATAAACACTCCATTGAATTTTGGAATATCAATGGAATCTAAAGAGATATCAGCTTCGAAGGATTTTTTTTGTCTTCCAAATGAATTTCTCTCTAATTTAATATCAAGAATATTCAAAAGAGGTTGATCAGTTTTACCCATAACACGATCATTAGCAGTATTAGATAACATAATCATCCCAGCACATATTCCAAGTACGGGCATTCCATTTTCAATTCTTTCCTTTAGAACTTTAAGTGAACCATTTACCAAAGAAAGTTGCCCTATGGTAGTACTTTCACCGCCAGGAATTATCAAACCATCTAAATGAGATATTTCCTCGGGAGTTTTAACATCACTAACTTTACCATCTAAACCTAATTCTTCTAGTGCAGTTTTGGCAGATAGGAGATTTTCTTGAACGTCTCCTTGGATTGATAAAACGCCAACGTTAAGGCTCATGATGAACCACCACGATCTTGCATACGCAATTCTAGTGTTTTAACATCCAAACCTATCATAGATTGTCTTTCATCAATCATTTTTTGTGCTTCTTTTACTTTGTCAGTTTCATTCCAAAAAGTTGTAGCTAAAACAATTGCTCTTGCTCTTTCTTTTGCATCATCTGCATTAAAAATTCCAGAACCTACAAAAATTCCATCACATCCAAGAGACATTAAATATGCAGCGTCAGCTGGTGTTGCAATTCCACCAGCTGCAAAATTTACAACAGGAAGTCTTCCAAGTTTAGCAGTTTGATGAACAATATCATAAGATACTTTGAATTCACGTGCAATTCTAACTAAATCTTGATTATCACCAGAATCATAAATTGCCTTTATCGTTCTTAATTCATCATTTAGTTTTTTAATATGAGTTACTGCTTCTGCAACATTTCCAGTTCCGGGTTCTCCTTTTGTTCGGATCATTGATGCACCTTCCTCAATTCTTCTCAAAGCTTCTGCAAGAGATCGAGATCCGTTTACAACAGGTGTTGTAAAATCCCATTTCCAAATATGATGGAATTCATCAGCTGGTGTAAGAACTTCAGATTCATCTATCATATCAACATCAGTTTCTTGAAGAACTAGGGCTTCATTGACATGTCCAATTCTACATTTAGCCATGACAGGAATAGTAACATTATCCATAATATCTTCAATAATTCTAATACTAGCAGTACGGGCAACACCACCAGCTTTGCGCACTTCAGATGGTAGTTTATCTAAAACCATAACAGAGACTGCACCCGCTTCTTCAG
Organism: Nitrosopumilus sp. b3; assembly: GCF_014078525.1. NCBI lineage: Archaea > Thermoproteati > Nitrososphaerota > Nitrososphaeria > Nitrosopumilales > Nitrosopumilaceae > Nitrosopumilus > Nitrosopumilus sp. b3. The sequence continues at coordinate 10,640 of NZ_MU078698.1, read as the reverse complement.
CAATTTGAGCTTGTTCTACAGTTGTTACATCCATAACAACTCCATTTTTAAGCATATGAGCAAATCCTCGTTTAACAGTAGACGAACCACGTAAAGTATCAATAGAGTTTATTGAATCAGAAACTATTCCTTTAGCATCTAATCGTTCACCAGATAATGGAAGCATATTCTAATTTTCACTAATGACTATTTGTACCTATTCACCTATTTCAGAAATAATCTTATCAAGTTCAGATTCAACCATGGTAATAATTGGAGGAATGAAATCCGAAGTAGCATTTTGTTCAGGCCAATGAATTTGATTTACACGACCATTAAGAGTAATTTTTACATTTGATTTCTGATAATCAGTTGCATTTTCTAGAATGGAAAAAGATTCTGAGGGAATAGCAATAAAACCAGTTTCTTTAATTAGTGCCTTTAGTTTTTCTAGTTTTTTATCATCTAGTTTTGAGCGAATATCAGGTTGAAGATATCCTTGTTCAGTGACAGAATATTTAAGTTCACCATTATTTTTTATGAAAAGAATTTCAGTTTTTTGTGATCCAGTTCTTTCTGTAATTCCATAAGAAATTTTCTTTAATTGATGTTTTGTATATTCAATTTCAATTTTATCAACAGAATTTGCTGCAGACATTGGAATTTCATTTTTAGTAAGTAGCGGAATAGAAATTAAAAGTGCCACAATTACAGGAATTGCTCCAATTGCTAAGTAGATTGGTTTTACCATGATTTATGAACAAATACAAATTTTCACCATTCTCAAATAAATCTTGATTAAAAGTAACTTAAAATTTAAGCAGAATATTTTGATTCTTGTGGGTTCGTAGTCTAGCCAGGTAGGACGATGGTCTCCAAAACCATCGGTCGTCGGTTCAAATCCGTCCGAGCCCACTTTCTAATCATAGTAGATGTTCTAAGTAAAAAGAGACTATCTATTTCTTAAAACATTAAGTGCCGAACCAGCTTTAAACCACTCAATCTGAGCTTTATTGTAAGAATGATTTAGTAAAATGTCATCTTTACCTCCATCCTTATGAGTTAAAACACATTTTACTTGTTTATTGGGTTCCAACTCATTTAATTCTAAAAGACTGATTTTATCATCTTCTAAAATTTTTTCATAATCATCGGGATTGCTAAAAGTTAATGCCAAAATTCCTTGTTTTTTCAAATTGGTTTCATGAATTCTAGCAAGACTTTTAGTGATTACCGCTGCACATCCTAAATATCTAGGGGACATTGCAGCGTGTTCTCTGCTGCTACCTTCACCGTAATTATTATCACCGACGATAACCCATCTCATCTGTTTTTCTTTATACTGTCTTGCAATATTTGAAAATCCTTCAAGTTGATTATTCAGTATATTTTTTCCTTTACCTACTTCATCATTAAATGAATTAACTGCTCCTAAAAGCATGTTATCACTCAAATTATCTAAATGACCTCTAAGAGACAACCAAGCACCAGCTGGTGAGATATGATCAGTAGTACATTTTCCTTTAGCTTTTACCAGAATTGGTAAATCAACAAAGTCTTTTCCATCCCATTTTGAAAATGGTTCTAAGAGTTGTAGCCTTTTACTGTTAGGATCAATAATTACTTCAACATCTGCAGAGTTTTCTGGAGGTGCAATGTAAATTCCTTCAGGAATCATAAACCCACTCTCAGGAACTTCCGGTGCAGGTTTAGGTGGTTGCAGTTTAAATTTTGTACCGTCTGAAGCAGTAAGTTCATCTTTTAATGGATTAAAGGACAAACGACCTCCTAATGCTAGCGCTATAATCATCTCAGGACTACCAATAAAATTCAAAGTAGAACGATGACCGTCATTTCTTCCTGGGAAATTTCTGTTAAATGTGGTAACGATTGTATTTTTCTCTTCATTTTGTAATTCAGGTCTGTTCCATTGTCCTATACAAGGTCCACATGCATTTGCTAGAACAGTTGCACCAATTTCTTTAAGAGAATCCATCTGACCATCTCTTTCTATAGTTCCACGGATTTGTTCAGAACCAGGAGTGATTAACAAAGGGATTTTAGATTTTATTCCTTTTTCTTTTGCTTGTAGAGCAATACTTGCAACTCTAGACATGTCTTCATAAGATGAATTTGTACAACTTCCAATCAATGCAACAGATATTGGATCAATGTAATCATTTGATTTTACATCTTCACCTAATTCAGAAATTGTTCTAGCTAAATCAGGAGTATGGGGTCCAACAATATGTGGCTCTAATGTAGATAAATTGATTTCAATTACTTTATCAAAAAAGATTTCAGGATTTGATTCAATTTCAGGATCTGCTACAAGTAATTCTTTATTTTGATTTGCTAATTCAGCGATTTTTTCTCTGTTTGTATATTTTAGATAAGTTTCCATTCTCTCATCATATGGGAATATTGAACAAGTTGCACCAATTTCTGCACCCATATTTGTAATAGTTGCTTTACCAGTACAACTGATAGATTGTGTACCAGGTCCAAAGTATTCAACAATAGAATTAGTTCCACCAGAAACCGTTAGTTCTTCTGCAACTTTCAGAATAATATCTTTAGGTGCAGTCCAACCATTAAGTTCTCCAGTTAATTTAACACCAATTTTTTTTGGATATAGCAATTCCCAAGGAAGTCCAGCCATAGTTTCAGCAGCATCTAATCCACCTACACCAACTGCAATCATTCCCAAACCACCAGCATTTGGAGTATGAGAATCAGTACCTATCATCAAACCTCCTGGAAATGCATAATTTTCAAGAACCACTTGATGAATGATTCCAGCACCAGGTTTCCAAAAACCACATCCATGTTTTGCAGATGCGGATTGCAAGAATTTGAAAACCTCACTATTTTCATTAAGAGAAACTTTCATGTCAACATCACCTTGAACTTCAGCTCTAATCAGATGATCACAATGTACAGTTGTTGGTAAGGCAGATTGTTTTAATCCAGCTTGCATGAATTGAAGCATTACCATTTGACCGGTTACATCTTGTAGTGCAACTCTGTCAGGTTTAAGAAAAACATAATCTTTTCCGCCATTAAGGGTTTTATCAGGAACCTCATAAAGATGACCAGATAAAATTTTCTCAGTAAGAGTAAGTGGTCTTTCAACTACGTTTCTATATTTTACAATATTCTCTTTGATTTTTGAATAAACATTTGAAACTAATTCAGGGGTGGAATCAATCTCCATAGAAAGCAGTGAATTTCTCCTGAATTTATTATTTACAATTTAAAATTTAGAAAAAATAGTAATATAGGCATACAAAATCCTTAACAATTATAAGCCAAAGGCATGTTTTACTACATTGTTGGGGAGTAGTATGTTTTTTGGGGTGATTTTCAAAAATGGTCAATAAAGGTTTCCCAAAATTTGGAATGTCGCAAGCTGGAGCCTTTGTTGCAGCTTTGAAGAATTATAATTTACCAGATTTTATTCTAGTTTTAATTGCTAAAGAGTGTAAATCAGATCTTCTAGAAAGAGGCAGAATAGATGATAGATTACAAAGTATGAATGATGATGCATTAGAATTACTACACAAAGTCTTTGTAGGTTGCGAAGAAGATGATGCAGGAAAATATGCACAGTATAGATTCTATGCATATGTATCAAGTATGTATCACAAATGTGAAGTTTTAGTTAACGAGACAATTCCAGGTGAATCAGGTAAGAATCACAAAATTCCTGTTGCAGTAAAAAATAACGGAATGTATATTTCAGTAGCATATAACAAAGCAACTGGAAACCCAGTTAATAAAAAAGAAACAATTAGATTTTATGAAATGGTAGATGATATTAAAAAAGGTGATCATGGAACAATGTTAACTGATGCAATTTATGGTTCTTCAGTAGGATTTAGAGGAGATGCATTAGTTGAGCTTGAGAATTTGAGTAAATCAAGAACAAATGATCCCGAAAATAAATTAGATTTTAAAACAGCAAACTTTGAAAATAATATTTATTCAGTTACAAAGTGTTAATTTTTACAAATTTACCTGAGAAGTATCAATTGTTAAAAACATAGGCTTTTCATTTGTTTTTTGAAAATCATCTCCATATTGTTCAAATTCTAACTGTTCAAAGAGATGTTTTGTCCAAATATCATGAACCTCTTGAATGAACTTTTTGTGTCCAAGTTTTCGTAAAAACTCATGCAGTAAAATATGCGATACAGTTGTACAGTTTTTTTCAGCGAGAAACAAAGTATCATCAGCTTGTTTTGGAGGTTGCCAAAATACCAATCCAAAATTTTCAGCATGGTATCCGTCACATGTGCAATCGGTCCACAAGGGTTTGAAATGAGTGAGGTAAAAGTGATAAATGTCTTTTCCCCTTTGATTGTGATCTCTAACAAATGTATGAGTGTCTAATCTTTGAAGAATACTTGTTGGTTTTGTAATTAATTCGTCGCATTGAATTTCATAATTAATACCAAATTTTTCTTTAATCCATAATTTGTAAAATTGGCCCATTTTTTTGATATATTCAAATTCGAATTTTCGTTTTTCACGATCTTCTTCTTTTATTACAAAAATAAAATGTAAAATCATAATAAGAAAAAAGGGTGTTTATGTTTGGCCTTCAATACCCATTAGGGTAAGAGTTGAACGAATTTTTTCAATTTTTCTGATCTTCCAAGTAATTGTTTCTCTTAGTTTTTCTACAGTGTCAGATTCAATTTTGGCCAAAATATCATATGCACCAAAAGTTCCATGAACTTCTTTTACACCTTCTAAGCCTTTGAGTTGCTGAATAATAGCTTCCTCAGAGCCTAGTTCACAGTTTATTAAAACATAAGCTGTTGCCATGTTTTCATTAAACAAATCGACTATATCAATAAACCGATTACAGTTACTTTTCAGAAATATTTAAGATAGTATCCCAGAGTGGCTTTGGAACAGGCATTACAGACAATCTAGATATTCGAATTAATTCCCAGTCTTTGAATTTTTTATCTTTTTTCATTTCATCAAGCGTAACAGGACGTTTCAATGTTTTTTTATATTTTACATCAACTACAATAAAACGTTCATTATCCTCTTTTGGGTTAGGGTATGGCTTTGATGTAATTTGCATAATTCCAACAGCTTGCCTCTCATCACCTGTATGATAAAATAAAACCAGATCACCAGATCTCATTTCTCTCATATGTTTTAATGCAAGATTGTTATGAACTCCATCCCACACAGTAGTTTTTTCTTTCTTTAATTGTTCAAAGTTATATCCTCTAGGACCACTGGGTTCTTGTTTTGCTAACCAATAGTTTACCATGCAATTTCTCTGAATCAATGGTTGTTTTATCTTTTTAAAAAATAATGTTCCCCGGTTCTGACTCGCACAAAATCATTGGTACATAGCCATACGCCTCCTCGCGTTCGGAAACCGGGGTTGCCCATAATGTAGCACACCTGGGTGAATTAGAAATCACTGGTATCATTACGATCGACTCATCCTAATCCGTCTGCATGCCTGCTCTTGGGCGATTAATTATAGGACTACTCCTACTAAAAACCATTGAGGAATTATTTATGAACAATAGTAATTTTAATAAATTAAGTTCGATGTTTTAGGATTGATTCAGATAAGGATATTTCAAATCCCACAACAGGTACACGGATTTTATAATTTTCAATAATTTTTGAATCAATTTTTCCTATAATTCCAATTTGAGAATTATCAAGAACTACTGATGCACAATGGCCATTTTCAAAAGTGGGGTTTGTAGTAGTCTTAGTTTCAATATTTATTCCAAATCTAATTTTTAATGCAGATTGCAATATTGATTTAATTTCAGTAAAGTTTGCATCTTTATGAGCACTAATTCCTGAAAAATTAATTTTTTCAGAAATAGGATTATCAAGACCAAAAACAGTTCCAGTTTCAAATATTTTTTGAGGATATGTTTCATGAATGTTTCTTGAAAGATTTTCCAATAATTCAGGCAGTATAGAGTCTCTAAGTATTGTATGCTCCTGACTTTTTGAATCAAGCACAGAAATAATTTTTGAAGAATCCCTATTTGTCATATCATATAGTACACGTTTACTACTCAAACTAGAATTCAATGCTTCAAGAAATCCTAGTCCAATCATAGTTTGATCTAATGATTTTAATTGAATTGATACTGGATTGATTTTTCCTATAGTTTGAGATGGAGAGATTGCAGGTTCAAGATTTTGAATTCCATATCCCAAAGCTACTTCTTCTACCAAATCCATAGGACCAAAAATGTCAAAGCGGTATGCAGGAACAGTACAAGTAATGTTTGGACCTTTTGATAATGCATCCAATCTAGACTTTTTCAAAGATGAAATAATTTTTGATGTTGTTAAATTCAAGCCAAGAATCTGATTAATCAGTGAAGAACTGACTTTGATTTTCTTTTGTTCTAGTTTTGGAGTAGAATTATTTGATCCAGAAATTTTTACAGATTCCAAGGAAAACCCTGCGGTTTGTAAAATAGTTGCTACTACTGAAAGCATATCTTCTGCATCTTCCTTGTTGATTCCAGTTACCTCAACAAAGAGATTTTTTGTTTTTGTAGTAACTGTAGTGACTGCAGCATTAATAATCGGAGGAAAAGATACAGTTTTTTGATTATTATCTAAAATTAGAGGTACTTGAGAGGATTGTCCCAGTAAAGAACCATAATCTTTCCCAACAATTGTGTTAGAAAGAATTTCAGTTATCGTAATTTCCTTTTCAGAATTTAGTGGAATGAATTTATGATCTCTGTTAGTAGCGGTGTAAACTAAAGGGAATAAAATTTTATCTAAATCATGAATGCCGATGGATGATTTTTTTCTTTTTCTCCCTATCCCAAAATGAAGATCTTCTTGCATAGTCATTAATTGTTTGATTGTTTTATCATCAATTTTTCCATTTTTTGCAACAATACCAGTTACAAACGGTCTAATTTTAGATACGCTAGATTTTACAATAATTGGGTATTTGCTAGATTTTTTCACATTAAGTTTCACAATACCGGTTTTAATTCCGAGTAATCCTTGCAGTCCAAGTGCAATTCCAAAATCCGTTGAATAATCAGGTCTATTTGGACTGTATTCAATTCGAACTAGATCTTTATTTTCAGATTCTATATCCAATCCAAGAAAAGGTAAGGAATCAGCAATTTGTTTTTTTGAAACTTTACCAACTAATTTTTGAAGTCGTGAATAAGATAATTCTACTACTGGCATTTTGTTGTACTCCTTAACCAACCAAGATTATTATTGTAAAATTCTCTAACATCATCTAAATCATATTTTAGCATAGCAATTCTTTCAATTCCACCACCCCAAGCTAAAACAGGTTTCGTAATTCCTAATGGCTTTGTTACTTCAGGTCTAAAAATTCCCATTCCAAATAATTCAATCCATTTATCTAATTTTTCATTGTATACCATTGTTTGAAGAGATGGTTCAGTGTATGGAAAAAAGGTTGGCCAAAATTTTATTTTAGTAATACCAATTCGTTTGTAAAACTCTCGTTGAATTCCCATTAAATTTCTTAAAGATGCATCTTTTCCAACAACAACCCCTTCAATTTGATTAAATTCGACAAGATGTTTGTAACTTACCTTTTCATTACGGAATACACGTCCTAAGGAGAAAAAACGTGCCTCATCAGGTTTATTTTCAGCAAGATGCTTGATTGTCACACAAGTAGTGTGAGTTCTCAGAACCATTTTTCTTGCTTCATTAATATCCCACTGATATCGCCAATTTTTTTTGTGTGATTCAGAAACTTTTCTAATTTGTTCTGGTGTTCCAATTTTTTTAGCATTTATTTTTTCCAGATAAAATGTATCTTGTAATTCTCTTGCAGGATGATCTTGTGGAGTAAACAAGGCATCAAAATTCCAAAAGCTGGATTGAGTCATATTTCCAAGAATTTCAGAAAACCCTAATGTTACAAAAATTTCACGAATTTCATCAATAGTATCTTTTAGAGGGTGAGTTCTGGCAACAAAAGTTTCTGGAACTTTTGCTTCAACATCAATTTCGCCACTAGAATCTGTGAGTTTGATGGATTTTGAAGAATCAGATAAACTAATCTCTTTAGAAATTATAGTATCCTCAATAATAAAATCAGGCCTTTTTAATAGAGCAGATAAATCATTAATGTCAACTTTATCTTTAGATATTTTATTTTCTCCTACAAGTTTGATGGTTTTTTCTCCTGGAAGTTCTGAAGGAATATTTTTGATCGAGATTTGATCTGATGATGCTTCAACCCAATTATTTTTTCTTGCTAAACCCATGGAAGGTCCAAAAACAAATCCCAATTCTTTTTGTAAATCAGATAATTTTTTAGGACCTGTCTTAAGTAAATTTAACAGTCTTCTTTCAGGTAATCCTTTTTGAAATGATTCAATTCCATTTTTTCCTAATCTAAGAATACTTGATTTTGATTCAGTGACAATTGCTAGATCCTTTAATCGAAGCCATTCAATACCTCGTCGGATTTGATCAGGGGAAAGATGTGTAGATTTTTCAAGGGTTTCAGGAGATTGTTTTGGATTATCTCTAAGAGACATGATAATTTTTTTTTCAATTTCATGAAAAACTTGCGACAACAGCAAAGAATCTGAAAAAGACTTTTTAAACCTTAACCTAAGTCAAGATGAATGTCAGCTGATGACTTTATTGTAACTCCTTGGCATGTTGAAGGCGATATCGATTATGACAAATTAATCAAGCAATTTGGTACAGAAAAGATTTCATCAGATCTTTTGGAGAGAATCAAGAAAATTACAGGAGAAGACAATTTTATGCTTAGAAGAGGAATTTTCTTCTCTCATAGAGAAATGGGCAGAATTCTTGATGAATATGAAAAAGGGAACAAATTCTTTCTATATACTGGAAGGGGCCCATCTGGACATACTCATATTGGACATTTGGTTCCATGGGTATTTGCAAAATGGTTACAAGAAAAATTTGATGTTAACATGTATTTTCAGCTTACAGATGATGAGAAATTTTTTTCAAAACCTAATATTACTTTAGAAGAGACAAACAAATTTGCTTTTGAAAATGCTCTTGATTTTATTGCATTAGGTTTCAAACCAGACAAGACAAAAATTATTATTAATACAAAAAATATTCAAACACTTTATCCTATTGCAGCTCAAGTTGCAAAGAAAATTAATTTTTCTAATACAAAAGCAACATTTGGTTTTACAAATGAGACAAACATCGGAATGATTTTTTATACATCATTACAATCTGCCCCATGTTTCATTGAAGATAAACCGGTTTTGATTCCATTAGGTGTAGATCAAGATCCTCATTTTAGATTAACAAGAGATATAGCTCCAAAAATTGGTAAACCAAAACCCGCATTGATTCACAACATCATGATTCCTGCATTAAAAGGTCCTGGAGGAAAAATGTCAGCATCAGATGAAAATGGAACGATTTACACTACTGATTCACCAAATGTCGTAAAGAAGAAAATCAACAAACATGCATTTTCTGGAGGTCAACCAGATATTGAGGAGCATAGAAAGATTGGGGGGAATCCAGACATTGATGTTTCATTTCAATATTTAAGAATATTTTTTGAGCCAGATGATAATAAATTAAAAACAATTTATGAAGATTATAAATCTGGAAAATTACTATCAGGTGAATTAAAAGCAATACTAATTGAAAAAATTAATAATTTTCTTTTAATTCATCAAGAAAAAAGAGAAAAAGCAAAAGATAAGATTCACAGATTTCTTTTGGAGAATAAATGAAGTTCAGCATCACATTTGATGATAATTATGAGGCTCAAAAATTTGCTAGTTTAATTTTCATTAAAGAAGGAAAAGAGACATACATTACAGCAATTCTCAACATTATAAAAAATGAGTTGGTCATTTCGTTGAAAGATAAATCAGCTCATAGTATTATGTTCAAAGAGGAAGGACATGTAGAAGAATTTGCAGATTTTATTCAATCAGTACTTGACAAGGAACATAAGATTATTTCTACCTCAGTTAATGATGTCAATGTAGAAATTGTAAAGGGGTAATCTAGGAACCAAATGCAGTATATAGAGCAGCTATTCCCACCATTATGATCATAGCGATTCCCAAAGCCTTTTGATCTCCATCCATAATATTATTCTAAAATAATTATAATTAAAGTGTTAATAAATTCTCAAAAATGATTCTAGGATTATCTAGGAAAGTATTTACTCTTTTTAGATTTTGGTCTTGCTCTGTCTTTTTGTTTTGGTACAGGTTCTCGAATTTGATTACAATTTAAACAAAAGACCTTTAATTCTTCTCTAGCAAGATCTGGTGCTGAAATATATTTTCCCCAAGATGCAGCATCACCACCACGACCGGAATTATCAGAAGTTACATTTTCAGAAATTGGACTGATTCCTAAAGCTCTTTCATCCTTAAAACCACAATTAGAACAGATTTTTCCACCTAAAATTTCATATAATTTCTCTTTGATAGTTTCATAAAATTTCTCAGAACCATTTGAAAAGAAACTCTCTTGTTTTCTCAAAAATTTATCATTTCTTGGTTTTCTAGTTCTATTATTTTCTCTACCAGATTCCCGTCTAGGGGAAGATCTTGAACCTCTATCATCTCGTGAGTATCTATCATTTCCTGAATCTTGTGGTTTGTTTTGTC